>CAYHDD010000057.1:0-9974 GCA_964355195.1 uncultured Rhodoferax sp.
TATTGGTCTGAGCGCGCATCGAGGTGATATAGGCCTCAGCCACCGCCGCGATGTCATAGGCGCGCCCGGGCGTTTCAATAGTTGCCAGCCAGCGGTCGTTGAGCCTGTCGATTACCTGCTCGGAACCACCTTCGGGAGAGGCCTGAACGCGCTGATTTACGGACAGGCGCAGCTTGAATGCGCTGATCACCAGGTTTGCTGGCAGGGCAACGATGCTCATTTGATCGCCCCCCCATAACCTTGACTGCGCTTGACCCTGGATGCAATCGCACTCGCGGTGGCCTGCATGCCGGCCACCACATCGGCCTTGCTGGCAATATCGCCAACAGAGGCATTGATATTGATGTTGGTGACGTTGGTGACACTGGCACCGCCCGAGGCCTGCACACCCAGCTTGCCACCGGCGCCACGCACCAGGGGCATGACGGCTTCGGGCCCTGCCTCGCCCATTTCCCCAAGGGCAAAGCCACCTCCCCTTGCAAAGCGAAATGGCGTCGGCTGGTCGACCACGCGATTGGTGAACGCGGCACCAGCGGCAAAGTGCTCCATGTTGGCCGCTCCAAAGACGTTGCCAAAGGCGCTTGGCACCCCCCAGTCGGCAGGGAGATTGCCCGTCGTCATTGGGTCGGTCCAACCGCCCGTATCGCCAGTACCGGTGAAGACGCCAGCCAGTGAGGTGAACATGCCGGACAAACTCGTACCCATGGCACTTTTCAGGAAAGCCGTTGCCAGGGCGTCAGCCAGGCTGTTTGTGACACGGGTGAAGATCACATTGCCCAGGGCATTGCCAAAGGCCTGGAGCGGGTTGCCCGATGTGTCACGGAAAGCGTTTGCCAGCGCACTCTTGACGTCATCGTGAATGCCCTGTGCATAGTCAATGCCTGCCTTTTCGACAATGCCGGTCATTGCCTTGGACGCCGCTTCGCTTGCTTTGGCGCGATATTCAATACGCTGCGCCTCATCAAATCCAGTGTTTGCGTCAATCGCCGCGATTTGCTTCTTCAGCTCAAGCTCTATTCGGTACTGACCGAGCGCGATATTCCTGGCCTCAGTCGATGTGCCCATCAGACTGATTTCAAGTTTCGTCAGATTGTTCTGTTCGTTGATCCCGTTGACATAGTCATAGACCGCCATGCTGCCTTGCTCATAGGCCTTGCTGGTGGCAACTGCTGCATCGGTAATCTCTTTGTCGGTTTCCAGCCAGGCGGCGTAGGCGGCTTGTGCTGTCTTGAAGGCTTTTGCGCGAGCCTCCAGGGCGATCATCTTGTCGGTTACGACATCCATTGCGTCGTAACCCTTGCTCCACTCTTTGAAGGTGATCTTGCCGTCGGCGTAGGCCTTTTCCAGAGCGTCCAGCGTCTTCATTTCAAAGGCGCGTGATGCTGCGATCTTGTCGCCATGGGCCAACTCTTCGTCAACTGTGTCGTTCTGCCTTTGAATCGACTCAGTAATCCGGTCGTACTCACTGGCCTTGTCTTTGCTGGCCTTTACCGGGGTATCAGGTGACGCAGATGGCCGAGGCACGCTATTCCACAAGCGCTTGTCTGTCGGGTTGGCCGTCATGGCAGCTTCCTTGTCAAGCTCCGCTTGCATCGCCGCTCTGCGCTCTTGCATTGCCCTCACCATGGAGCCCGTGCTCTTGGTGATGTCCTTCAACATGGACTGAAAGGCCTTGTTGATGTAGGTCTGCTCGCTTTCATGGCTTATCGGGTTAGCCATCCCCTTGGCAGCATCCGCGGCCGTCAAGGCGAGCCAAACGGTGGCAGCACCCACCGTGCGCAACATGGCAAAGACATTGATCGCACTATCCACTGCGTATGCAAATATGGTGGTGATCGAGCGCCCCCACTCCTTTATCTGGCCGTTCTTGGTGAGTTCAGAAATCTCACCGTTGGCGTCCTTCAAGTGCTCGGTAAATGCCATCACGCCAATGGTCAGCGCCTCGTTGAACACCTGCCCCTGCATTACCTTCAAATCTTCGGTGTAGCGCTCCATCGAGCGAATCTGCTTGCCTGCTGTACCCATGGCGGCTTCATAGGTGCCAACGAGTTTTATGCCTTCTTCAATGACGGCGTTTTCACGCGCCTGCATCTTCTGCTTCTCTGACAAGGCCGCAGTAGTGACATGTAGCGATGCGGCCAGCTTCGTGTAGCTTTGCTCGAAGCTGACATTGATGCCAAGGGTGCGCAGCGTCTCGATCTGCCCGCTCTTGATGCCGTAGATCATTCGCTGCAAAGCGTCGGAGCTGTTGGTGTTGCCAATAACGGCGGCGTCCTGGGCCACACGTGCCAGAGTCGACGCGTCAGCCAGGTTAATCTGCGCCTGCGACAACTGAATCACGGTGTTGCGTGACTCAATCATGGAAATGCCCATGCTCTGCGTTTCTTTGGCGTACTGCGCCATCTGAGCGGCGGTGTAGCCAGCATTTCGGCCCACCACCGTCATGACCACCCCAAGCTCTTCGTACCTGGCACTCAGCATTGCCATGTCTTTGACGTACTGAAAGACTTTGTAAGCGGCTGCGGCCACGCCCAGATCACGATACAGGCGCGACAGGACATCAGTGGCCTTGCCGAGCTTTTCTGTCGAGTCGGCTGTTCTGTCAGCGGCCTTGCCTGTGTCGTCCAAGGCCCGCCTACCCTTTTCAAGTCCCGACGTGTCAAAGGCAATACCAATGGTGGCAAGGTCAAGCATTTGTGGCTCAAAAAATAAACCCACCGAAGTGGGCTCATGGAACAGGTTGAACAGTCCTAGCAACAGTCAATCTGTTTTGTAGGATTCGATGGCAGAGCGATCCAGGGCATTGATGGCGTCGAGCTCCCACAGTTCAGGAGTGATGCCCCGGTTGGCAAAAAACCAGCCAATCTCGGATTCGAGCAGTGGCGCAACACCGGACATGGCCGCTTGTCTCTTTCTGGAGAGTTCGACATACCAGGACCAAATGTGTGCAACCGACTCAGGCAGTTCAGGAGCCTCTTGGAGTTGCTGGGGTTTCTTACCGGTGCGCCTCCAGACCACCTCAAGATGGTGTCGCAGCGTGGCTTTGTCTTCCTGCAATTCGCCCAATGCGAAAGACGACTTGGCGAACAGGAGCAATTCGTCAGTCAGCCGGCTGTAAAAAGCGCGATGTCAGCCGATGCCTCAAGAATCTGATCGGCAAACGGCGGATGTCGGCGCACCAGCTCGTAGGCATTTGCGTCGTTGTACTCAAATGGTTGTCCGCCAAACACGATGCCACGAAAACCACCGATTCGAACCGCCGCCCCGCGCAGCCCGGTTTCCAGATCGGTTTCCGTCATGGGTGTTGGGTTGTCACTTCTGCTCTTGCGCTTGTCCTGCCATTCCTTGAGCCGGAACTTGTTTCCCAGGCTGAGCTGCCAGCGCTTCACCGTCGGCGAATACTCGCCGCGCACGGTGACAAACCAGCCGCTTGGCTTGCCAGCGTATTCCAGTTCAATTTCGTGACCCAGTTCGGCGGCAGCCGGCGTGTCAATCTTTTCAAGGTCGAGCATTTGTGTTCCTGTGGTTAAACAGCCTGGCTGTCCTGAATGGAAATGATGGTTTGATCGTTGGCGAGCGCCGCGCCCCCTACCGAGTTCAATTCAGCAGTGAAGGGGTAGGTACGGATGATTCCCTTCTCGCCATCGTCTGCCGCATCCCCGGTGAAGCGAACGGCCGACATGGAATAGGCGCAGAAGTCGCTGGAATTGGTGTTGTCGTTGCACGCAACCACGACCACGCTCACAGCACTGGCGGCATCGAACAGGGCCGACATCACGCCATCCTGGTAGAACCCGGTAATTGAGCCTGAGACCTTCACCCGCCCGCGCTGTACATCAGGCGCCACATTCGCACCGATCACCGCGCCCATGCCAGCCACGGTGCCGTCAATCTTGATACTGGCCGCATTGATGGTTGCGTATTCAACACCGTTGACCGTTACCACGCCATTCACCGCGGTTTGCACCGTTGTGGTCGTTGCTGCCGTGGGGGTCGTAAGCACTTGGGAGGCGCCCAGCGTGCGATTGAGCCCTACAAAGGTCGCACCAAAAGTTGTGTTCCCGGTACTTGGCAGGCCAATATCAATACTTGCGACCATCACATCGGTGAAAAGCTCAGAGCGCACCACGTCTGGATACCACTCTTCAACGGTCCAGTATTCCTTGGTGTGTCCAGTCAAAGGGGCCAGCGACTTCTTGCCAGGCACAGCAATGGTGCATGCAGTGCCCGTACCCAGAGTCATCGCCGAGCCATTGACCGTCGCACAGCTTGCGATGGTCGCTGTCAGCGCCGTGATCAAAAGGTTGTTGTTGAGGTTGTCAGCATTCAAGCCGGTGCCAGCAGTAAGTCGGATCACGTCGCCAATCTTGAGTCCGCCAGTCAACAAACCGGTGCTGGTCAGGGTATAGGCGCCGACGGTGCCGCCCACGGTAATGGACAGCCCGGTCAAAGAGGCCGTGGCGGTGAACAATTTGCGCAGGAGCGAAGCAATGAACGAACTGTAGGTATTTGGCGAGACCACACCCGACAGGCTTCCGGCCACTTTGCGCAGGCCCGCCGTGATGCCGGTGCTTTGCTGGTGTTGCACGATTTCAGTGTTCTCAAACGTGTCGCGCTCAAGTGTGAAGGTGCTCTTTTCCCGGCGCGCCACTTGACCGCCGGTGCCAGTGGCGGGGACACCAAGCCCGGTCTGCTTCTTGAATACTGTCAGCTTGTTGATGCCTTGGGCAATCGTGGTCATGATGTCTGCCTTTCAAACGTAGGAAGAGCCCGCTTTTGGGCGTAAAAAAACCCGCTCAGGGCGGGCATGGACGCCGACAACGGGCCGGGGTCAAGTTGTAACGAGCGCCTGGAATGCGACGCTGATCGGAATCTCGTATCGGTCACCCTCAAGTCGAGCCGGCGCCACCTTCGGCGTTTCAATGACAGTGATGGTCAGGTCCTCTTCCAACAGCGCAGAGCCGCGCTTGAAGTGGGTGCGCAGCAGCTGCGCATTCGCCTCTGCCGCGCCAGCTCCAACACCCTGCGGGTAGCACAGGGTTATCTGGAACAGGCCACGTTCAAAATAGTTCGCAGCGCCCTGGATCGAGTTATCCGGTGCTGCCGGCAACAGGTTGACGCGCTGATAGGGTACGTTTGGCACCGGTGTGAACTGCACGTTTTCAAAGGCAGTCGAGAGCGCCGGGCTCAGCTGCGCAAGTCTTTTCTCAAAGGCTTGGCGGATCAGGCTCAGACTCATGGCAGCCCCCTAATTTGATTTTGCAAATGCCGCTCAAAATTGGCCACGGTTACCCGGACCATGCCCGCTGGCGCCTGTTTGCTCCAGCCATACTCCAGGCGCCGCGCATAGGACAGGCTGTTGGTCAGGTAAATAATCTCCCCCCAGCGCCAGGACCCGATCTTTGTCACCAGGCGCCCATTGCTTGTCCCGCCACCTTGGTCAGGGGGCGAATTGGTTGCCTGGTCGATCGCACTTATGCCAAATTGCCAGTTGCCACGAAACCGGCCTGTATCGACCGGACTCATCTGAATCAAGCTCTTGCCCAGGTCAATGGCGGACTTGCGCACCACCAGGTCTGCCTTGTCGCCAGCCCTTTTGAGCACCGCCGCAAAATCAGTCTTGAAACTCACTTGCGCACCTGGACTTCGTACATCAGGGGCGAATTTCCGGGAGCCACCACGCGCACACTGATGATGCTGTAGGGCACAGGCCTGCCACTCACCGGATCAGGCAGGCTCAAAGTATCAGCAGGCGTTGGCTCCAGAATGCCTTGCGCCGACAGCAACAATTTCTTGTCAGAACGCAGAATCATGGTGCCGTCGATGTCACGCGCCGCATAGTCGCTCAGCACACCGACAGCTGACTGCGCGGTGCCCCGCACCGAAACCCCGCTTGTC
The DNA here is from genome assembly GCA_964355195.1 of uncultured Rhodoferax sp. Classification (GTDB taxonomy): domain Bacteria; phylum Pseudomonadota; class Gammaproteobacteria; order Burkholderiales; family Burkholderiaceae_C; genus Rhodoferax. Next base: position 5,899 of record CAYHDD010000057.1, read on the forward strand.
GCTGGGTCGTATGTGCCGGTTGCATTGCGGGTTACGGTCACGGCACAGCCGAACTTTGCCAGCAAGCGCTGGACCGTGTTGGCTGCGTTGATGCTCATGACCGGGTCAGCGTAAAGGCGCTGCCGCTGCTCCTGAAAAACTGATTGAGCATCAGGTCGATGGCGCGAAACTTCGTTGCCTGCGCACTGCCGGTTTGATAGGTGACGCTGATCGACCCAATGGTCTCGCTTTGCACCAGGCGCTCCTGATCAGGCGCCAGATCGCCCAGTGCGGCACGTGCCCCCATGGCGCAGCAGGCTTCAATCAAGGCAGGGGGAATGACGCCCTGCTGGTAATACACGACACCCAAGCCACCAGGGCCTTGGAAAGATGCCAATTGGTTTCTGTCGCGCACCATGAAGCGCGGCCAGTCGAGCCTTTGAATGCTGGTAAACCGGTAGCCGTCCCAGCGATCACGATACAACTGACCCATATAGTCAGTGGCCCGGCGTAGCGCCTTCTCTCTATCGACGTCGCCAATATCCAGCCAGGCCTCAGTGCCTCTGGCCGTGTGATAGGCCGTTGCCTGCGCCACACTGGCGTAAGACTCGGCTGTTGCGAGCCCGGTTCCGTCTTCGACAATGAGGGTCATGGTGATCTCCGATCAACTTTGGATTGCCCTGGTCACTCGCCAGGGCAATGCGAAACAGATCCCAATCAAATCTGAATCAGCACTTCTTGCCCGGCTTAACGGGCGTCTTGGAGGGTTTCTTTTTCGTCTTCATGGGAACTCCTGGTGGTTAATAGTCAAAGCTCAATTGCCGTTGAATAAGACAGCTGCGACCGTCTCTTGCGGATCTTGTGGTGCTGATGGCGCTTGCACCAGGGGCGGTCGGCCACGCCTTTTTGGCGCATCCCCTTGCACGTTTTCCTGCGCCGTGCCTTCGCCAAAGAGTTGGTGGCACGCCGGGTCGAAGTCCTCGTCATTGATCAAGACGAACGGACCCTGACTTGCCGGGTGTGTCGATTTGATTTTCATGGTCGCTCTCACGGTGGTTGCACCAGCCCACTCCCCAAGGAATGGGCTTTGCACTGATTTGCTTATGCGCCCAGCAGAATGGCTGTGTGCTCTGGCTTGAGCACCGCACTGCCCCATGCGCAGGAGATTTCATACTGCATCTGGCGGTACTGGGCGTACATCGCCACCTCGAAGGCCAGGCCCGAACGGTCATCAATGATGGTGGTGCGATCCACCGCCATGTCGCCGCCATCCGGCAGAGCAGGCAGGCGCGTAGCCAGCACGATGGCCGAGCGGGCGAATGCCAAGTTGCGGCTGGAAACAGCCACCACCGTAATCGCCACTGCCGATGCAGGCAACGCCTGGCGCAGGCCAGGAGCAGCCAACACCACCGAGCCGCCATTGCTGGTATCAACATCGCCCGTCAGCACAACATACTTGTTGGCGTCGTTGGCGAACGAGATGACATCACCGGCAATGATCGTGCCCGTACCAGCAGAAGCCAGCGCAATGGTGGTCGCCCCAACAGCGTAGCCAGCCGTGCCAGTGGTCGCGCTTGCACCCGTGCCCGAAGCCGGGCGTTTGATGCCGCCGCTCTCGCGAATGGCAAAGCCATGAATGTCAAGCAAGACACCTTGACGCAACATGGTGGTGTCAGCGGCTTCATTGGCCTTGGTCAGTTGTGCCAGGGTGCGCATCTTCGCGCCGGCGCTGGAGCTGATGATCAGGTGCAAGTCTGAGAGGGGTGAGCCGTTGTCAGTGAGAATCTGACGCACTCCGGCGGGGTCGCCCAAGGTCGAAGCAAACGGGTCCGTGGAGGCTGTGCCTTGAGCGCGTGAGAAATTCACATACTGTCCGCACAGTTCGGCTTCAATCTCGTTGGTCAAGGTGCGCACGGCTTGCTGCATTTGCATCGCACGAATGCTTGTCGCACCAGGGCCACCAGCCATTTGACGGGTTTCTTCGCCCTGCCAGCGGATCGGTACGCGCTTGGCACTGGTGATTGCCACTGTCTTGGTGGTGATGGTTTGCTCACCATCATCAGGCGGGATCACGCCGGGCGTGATGTTGCCGGAAACAACAGCGGGAGCCACGAAGGAATACACAGTCTGACCGATGGCGGCCCGGTCCACGCGTGGATCACGCATGACAGCGGGAATCATGCCCACCATTTCACGCGAGACAACATCCAAGGATGCGTACAGGGCTTGGACGAGGGCCGAAGGGATGGTATTTGCGTTCGACATTTTGAGTTGCCTCTAAAGTTATGGGCGTAAAAAAACCGCCCATAGGCGGCTGTGCTTTTCGTTTCCGGGTTGGTTAATCAACAATGCTGCCGCCGCCCCGGATGAAGGAACCCATGGATTCCCCTCGGGCCACACGCTGATCGTGTTCAGCACGGGTCATTGTTTTTTCACTTGGTTTGCCACTGCCGTTGCCAGTTGCGCCACCACCGCTGGCGCCAGTCCCTTTGAGGATTTGCGCCTTGTACGGATACTGATCAACCAGCATTTCAATCGCTTCGTCAAAGTTGGCCAGTTCGCCCGCACGTTCCCTCGAATAAATCTTGTTGCCTGCTGTGTCATAGGCAACGATTTGTCCGTTTTCCACCTTGAATGCGGACCCGAAACGGGCCTGCACCAGGTCGGCAGGAATGGCAAACTTCTCGGCAATGACCTTGGAACGGTTGAAACTTCCACCAATCTTCTCGGCGTACAAGTCGTTGGTCATCTGGTCGAGCTGCGCCTGCAATTTCTTGGACTGCGCGGCATCGCTGCGATTTACTTCGAGCAACTTCTCTTCATACTCCTTGACGGCAGCTGCGCGTACTTCCTCTACTTTTCCGGCATCAACCAGCTTCTTGTCATCGAAATTCTTTACCAATTCGATGGCTTTGCGGGCCGCTTCCGGCTCCAATCCCTCAAACAATTTGTGTGCCGCTTCGGCATCCTCATAACGCTTTTTGTAAGCCACGTTCTCGCCGGTGAGCTGCTTGATCTTGCCGAACGCCTGGGCGCCGTCAAAAGCAATCTCTCTGCCGTCATCGTGCAAATACACAGGTTTGCCATCCTGGAGGACAGCCAAATTGTTGTCGTCTAGTTTGAGTTTCATGGTGGTTAAGTGGGCTTACTGCCCGATGGTTGAGGGCTTACTGCCCGGAAAATCTCGCACGCTTGGCTTACTGCCAGGTGCGAGTGCTTGGGAAGATGAATTTGCAGGGCAGCACGGCTCAGGTCGTGGTAAGTCGAAACTAAGGGTGAAGCCAGGTGCCCGTGCAAAAGCGAAACAGGCGCTTGACCAGCAATGCACTGGAGCGCCTGAAATGTTCAAGAATGGTCAAAAAAAATCCCACTGAGGTGGGAAATTCGCCAAGTCGGCGTCGGAGAGGATTTGATCAAGTGGCATTTGCCCACCTATAGCCGGCAATATAGCACAACATGAACTTATTGGTAGCTTACATTATTTCTGGATAGCAACTTTGATCAGTACACGATGCTGCGGACGCCCTTGACGAGGCAAGACGCGCACAACCACTGCTTTACTCCCCCTTTGGGAACACCCTGTTCCAGCAGCAACCCGGTCGTAACCTGCATCATGTCGCGGGAGCCGCAGGCACACTGCAGAAACGCTACCTTTGAGATAGTATTTACCTTTTTACTGATCTGTTTAGCCATCGGCGAGTCACTTTTCGGCACCAAAATCAGCTTTGCCATGGGGGCAATATAGGCAAGGCAAGCAAATGGCGCAACATTTCATTTCGGGATGCTCGCCATTTTTTGGCTGAACTGCGTAAAGACATATACCGGACGCTCAGACTTTTCCGCCGGACACCCGCAAAGTGCCCGTTGCTGTCAATCACAATCTTCAGGACCAGCCGTTCGCGGTGGTGGTCCTCACGGTCAAAGCAGTCTTTCAAACTGCGGATTCGGCTACCTTGCCCCAGCCGGCTCCCATTCGGCGCATCGGTCGTGGATGACAGTAGTCATCAACGGATGGCACCGACCCGGCGCAGGGCATCAATGCGCTCGTCGCTCAGCCCCAACTCACCGAGCAAAGCGTTGGTGTCCTGGCCGTGCCG
>CAYHDD010000058.1:0-7820 GCA_964355195.1 uncultured Rhodoferax sp.
AGTGTTGAAAGTTGCGTCACAGAGCGGACGCGCGCGGTATTGTTGGTGCATCTCTATGGCCAGGTTCGGGAGATGGATGAGTGGACCAAGTGGTGCACGGATCACAAGCTACTCTTGCTGGAGGACTGCGCGCAGGCGCATGGTGCTGCTTCGAACGCTCGCAGAGCCGGGAGCTTTGGTGAGTGGGGTGCTTACAGCTTCTATCCGACCAAGAATCTGGGGGCGATCGGTGATGCAGGGGCGCTGGTTACACGGCGCGAGGACGTCGCGGCAAAGGCGCGGGTTTTGCTCAACTACGGTCAATCCCATCGCTATCACCATCCCGAACTCGGCTTGAACAGTCGTCTCGATGAAATTCAGGCGGCCATTCTGTCGGTCCGGCTCGAAATGCTGTCTGAGTACACGCTACGGCGACGGCAGGTTGCCCAAGCGTACTTTGAGCGAATCACTCACCCGGAAATTGAAGTACTGGCGAAACCGGTCGAGATGGACAACCACGTCTATCATCTATTTGTCATTCGCAGTCGGCAGCGCGACCGATTGGCCGAGCATCTGAGAATGCACGGTGTGGAATCCTTCATCCATTACCCTGTCCCGATCCATCGGCAGCCTCCATGTACCACGCTGCGGACCGCCACGTCAGGCTTGTTGCATGCCGAGGCGCATGCCAGCCAGTGCCTTTCGTTGCCCTGCAATCCGCAGCTCTCAGAGGATCAGCTAGATCAAGTCACCGAGGTCGTCAATGCATTCGCCGGATAAGCCAAGGGAGCACTTTGTCACCTTGTTTGACAGTCGATTCCTGCCGTTTGGCTTGACGCTGTGTGCCTCATTGCAAGGCTTGATGCCCCATTCGCACCTGTGGGTCATCTGCATGGACGAGTTGGTCGAGCAACAAATCAAAGACTTGGCTGTGAAGCACATTTCGACGATAGCGCTCAGCAGCATGGAAACGGACGAATTGCGAGCCGTCAAGTTGGCCCGCACGTTGGGCGAGTACTGCTGGACGATTACGCCTTTTGCGGCGCAAGCGGTATTTGATCGGGCACAAGAGGCTGAGCGAGTTACTTATCTGGACTCAGACCTGTTTTTCTTCTCTAGCCCCGCGCCATTGTTCCAGGAATTTGAGGCAAGTGGGAAGCACGTCCTCATCACCGAACATGCTTACGCACCCGAGCTCGACCGATCTGAGAAAAGCGGCCGCTTTTGCGTTCAGTTCATGACCTTTCGTAGGACTCAGGGGAGCCTCGATGTGATGAAATGGTGGCAGGATCGATGTATTGAATGGTGTTTCGACCGGCTTGAAGACGGCAAGTTCGGCGATCAAAAATATCTCGATCAGTGGCCGACCTTGTTTCCGACCCAAGTGCACATTTTGCGCCAAGTGGACAAGACGCTGGCACCGTGGAACTCAGACCATTTTCTCAGGCACGGGTCTGTCGAACATACCCCGGTATTCTTTCATTTTCAGTCATTTCGAATAATCAGTGCGACCTTGGCTCGGCTGTACGTCGGATTCTCCATGGGCAAGCAGTCGATGCGATTCTATGAGTCCTATCTGCTTGCGCTAAAGGAGCAAATCGCCTTGCTAAAGCACCACGGAATAAGTTTGTCGAAAATGCCGGAACCAAGGCGACGCTGGGGCGCCCTCCGAAAAATCTACATGCGCTTGTCGGGCAAGGTTCGGTATGCACGCTTGGACCAATGAGGAGCTGGGTCTCCCTCTCACCCGAAAATGAGCCGCACGTCATTAAAGTATGAAGATTTCCATCATCACGGTTTGCTACAACTCGGCTGAGACTATTGCAGCTACCTTGCGCTCAGTACGCGAGCAGACCTATGCTGATATTGAACATATCGTTGTCGACGGTGGTTCTAGTGACGCCACGCTGAAAGTGCTGGCAAGTGAAGGGACTCATGTCGTCAAAATAATATCTGAAACCGATCATGGCATCTATCACGCCATGAACAAGGGTTTGGCCGTTATAACCGGGGAAGTGGTTGGTTTCTTGAATTCTGATGATGTCCTGTCGCATCCGACAGTTATTGAAAAAATTGTGGCGATTATGTCCAATCGGGCGGTTGATGCCTGTCACGGTGATCTGGTCTATGTTGCGCAGCACGACACAGACAAACTGGTCCGCTACTGGCGGTCGAGCGCCTACCGGCCGGGATTGTTCGAGCGGGGTTGGGTGCCTGCCCACCCGAGCTTCTACGCTCGCGCCGCGCTTTATCGAAAGCATGGTGGTTTTGATTTGGAGTTCCGCTTGGCTGCAGATTTCGATATGTTGCTCCGGCTACTGGAGATTCACCAAATTTCCAGTGTCTATATTCCAGAAGTTTTGGTAAAAATGCGACTCGGCGGTGCTACCAACGGCAAGCTTCTAAACGTGTTCAAGCAAAATGTTGAAATCGCGCAGGCATTTAGGAAGTACGGTCTACGGGTCGGACTCAGGCCCTTTGCATTCAAGCTGATGTTGCGTTTGTCGCAGTTCTTCCATAAGCCGTCGCTGCAATCATGAGCATCGATTGGACCACTGTCGCTGGGCATTTGGCATGAATATGCTCGGCATTCAAGCGCCATGAAGATCTTGGTCACTGGCGCATCCGGATTTGTTGGGAGGGCTCTGACGTCACGGTTGGTGGCGCTTGGCACCCATGACGTGGTAGCCATGACCCGGTCGCAGCCACGAGATCCGTTGCCGGGAGCGCGGTATGTTGTGACGGGCGACTTAAGGCTTCAGGCGCATTGGCCCGAGGACTTGGTCGGTGTGGACTGTGTTGTGCACACGGCGGCTCGTGTGCACGTGCTCAGTGACCAAAGCAAACAGTCCCTGGCTGAGTTTGAACGGATCAACGTAATGGCCACCCTGCAGCTTGCGCACCGCGCCGTCGCGGCCGGCGCGCATCGCTTCGTATTCATCAGTTCGATTGGAGTCAACGGGGTGATGACTCCCTTGAATGCGGCTTTCACCGAGAATGATCTGCCGCAACCGCACAACGCCTATGCAGATTCAAAACTGAAAGCAGAACTGGGCTTGCGTCAAGTCGCCGAGCAAACCGGCCTGGAAGTTGTCATCATTCGTCCACCTCTGGTTTACGGTCATGGCGTGAGGGCCAACTTTGCTGCATTGATGCGCGCGGTGCAGCGCGGGTGGCCGTTGCCCTTCGGTTCTGTTCGCAATATGCGCAGTATGGTGGGGCTTGATAATTTGACGGACTTCATCATCACTTGCGTCAACCATCCGCAGGCCGCCAGTCAAACCTTCCTGGTCAGCGATGGCCACGATGTCTCGAGCGCCGAACTGGTTCGTGGTCTGGCCCGCGCGGCGGGAAGACCAGCGCGTTTGTTCCCGGTGCCGGTGTGGGTGCTGCGTGCCGGGGCCAAGCTGCTCGGCCGCGAGGATGTCATGCAGCGCTTGTGTGGCAGTTTGCGCGTCGATATTGACAAGGCACACCGGCTCTTGAACTGGACGCCGCGCATTTCTTTCGATGAAGGCCTGCGTCGCACTGTCGTCGCAGCCAAAGATTTGTGAGAGAGCCGAGCTCGTGGAACAAATCAGGGTGGAGCAGCAAACGAAACATGACCAGTTTGAGGTGACAATTTCTGTCGTCAGCCATTTGCAGGCCGACTTGATTGCCGAACTCCTGGCGGGACTGCGCCGGCATTGCACTGACGTGCGGTTTGAGTTGATTTTGACGCTCAATCTGGATGAGGCCTTGCCGTTTGAGCCCGACGCATTCGGTTTCCCCATCACACTCCTGAGAAATGCCGTCCCACAGGGTTTTGCGGCCAATCAGAATCGCGCCTTCACGCAGGCCTCGGGCAAGTATTTTTGTGTCGTCAATCCGGATATCCGTTTGAGCTCCAATCCTTTGACACCTCTGCTCGACTGTGTGAAGCAGGACTCCGTGGGGGTGGTTGCGCCGCTGGTGCTGGACGAAGCCGGTGCGTTGGAGGACAGCGCACGGCGGTTTCCAACACCGCTCATTATCTTGAGTAAGCTCTTCGGACGAGCTTGGACGCCTGACTATCAGGTTGCCCAAGCGCTGGTTTATCCGGATTGGGTCGCTGGCATGTTCATGCTGTTCCCCAGTGAACTTTTTGCGCGCGTCGGCGGCTTTGACTCTCGCTATTTCTTGTACTACGAAGACGTTGACATCTGCGCCAGGCTGCGGCTGCTCAGCTATGAAGTGGTGCTTTGCCCACTGGCGGTAGTGACCCACTGCGCGCAGCGCCACAGCCACCGCAGTTTCCGGTTCTTGCGCTGGCACCTGAGCAGCATGCGGCGGTTTTTCTTGTCGCCTGGTTATCGGCGGCTGGTTCAGGGTGCCGCCCCCACGCCGATGCCGGCTGGATCGGCGCAGGCACAAGGGCTTGTGATCGGCCCGTCCTACGACTACGCCAAACGCCTGTTTGATTTGGCATTGGCGAGCGCGGCAACTTTGGCACTCTTGTTGCCACTGATCCTCGTGGCCTTGTCGGTGCGACTGACGTCAAGGGGCCCGATACTGTACTGGTCGGACCGGATCGGCCAGAACAACCGCCGCTTCAAAATGCCGAAATTTCGAAGCATGCAACCCGAAACACCCGTCGTGGCTACTCATTTACTCGAATGCCCCGATGCCTATTTGACGCCCGTCGGCAGCTTTCTGCGCAGGAGCAGTCTGGATGAATTGCCGCAGTTGTGGTGCATTTTGAAGGGTGAAATGAGTTTGGTCGGCCCCCGGCCGGCATTGTTCAATCAGCACGATTTGATTGAACTGCGCACCCAGGCGGGGATCCACACTTTGTTGCCGGGCCTGACAGGCTGGGCCCAGATCAATGGACGCGACGAATTGCCGCTGGCGCAAAAGCTTGCTCTGGATGCCGAGTATCTTCGACGAAAATCATTTCGGTTCGATCTGAAGATCATCGTGTTGACGGCGTTCAAGGTAATAAAGAGAGATAATGTGCTTCATTAAAACTAGAGTTATCAGTCTGCGAGTCGCAGCGTGTCGGGGAGTCAAGCTTCAACAGGATGGTGATTAACATGAGTAATTTGATCGAGATTCAAAGTCAAATCGAAAAACTGCAAAAACAGGCGACCGAAATCAAGGCGCGCGAGTTTGACAAGACGGTGCAGGATATTCTTGCCAAGATGCAGGCATTCGGCATTACGCTGAAAGATTTACAGCCAGGCAAGGCCAGAGCAGGCAAGACCAAAGGCAAGATCGCAAAAGCTGTCAAGAGTGCGCCGAAGGCGGCCAAGCGCAGTGAGAAGAGCGGCCCCGCTGTGGCTGCCAAATATCGCGGTCCCAATGGTGAGGCGTGGAGCGGACGCGGTTTGACCCCCCGTTGGTTGAGCGCGCTGATGGCGGAGGGGAAAACCAAGGAAGAGTTTGCCATTCAGAGTTAGGCTCCTGCTTTACTCACGGTCATGACCGACGTTAGCCAAATTCCACCGCGTGACAAGGCCGAGATACTGGCTCAGGCCTTGCCGTACATCCGCAAGTTCCACGGCAAGACCATCGTCATCAAGTACGGCGGCAACGCCATGACCGATCCTGATCTGCAGGCGGATTTCGCGGAAGATGTGGTTTTGCTCAAATTGGTCGGCATGAACCCGGTCGTTGTGCACGGCGGCGGCCCCCAGATTGAAACAGCGCTCAAACGTCTTGGCAAGAAAGGGCACTTCATCCAAGGCATGCGGGTCACTGATGCTGAAACCATGGAAGTGGTGGAGTGGGTCCTGGCGGGCGAAGTGCAGCAGGACATCGTCGGCCTGATCAATCAGGCGGGTGGCAAGGCGGTCGGGCTGACCGGGCGCGATGGTGGCATGATTCGCGCGCAAAAACTCAAGATGCTTGACAACGTCGATCCCAGCATTGAGCACGATGTGGGCCAGGTCGGTGATATTGTGGCCATCGATCCAAGCGTCGTTCAGGCTTTGCAGGACGATGCTTTCATTCCCGTCATCAGTCCGATTGGCTTTGGTGAGAACAACGAGAGCTACAACATCAACGCTGATGTGGTGGCAGCCAAACTGGCGACCGTGCTGAAGGCCGAAAAGCTGATGATGCTGACCAACATCAGCGGTGTGCTCGACAAGGCCGGGAATTTGCTTACCAACCTGAGCGCACGCCAGATTGATGGCTTGTTTCAGGATGGCACCATCAGTGGCGGCATGCTGCCAAAAATCAGCGGTGCTCTGGATGCCGCCAAGAGCGGCGTCAATTCTGTGCACATCATCGATGGTCGCGTGCCGCATGTGCTGCTGCTTGAAATTTTGACAGATCAGGCCTTCGGCACCATGATCCGGTCCAAGTAGGGCGGCGAACGCGCGGGCGCCGCTTGCTGGGCCACCCCCCGCAAAAACCCTCGGGTCCGCTGTGCGAGAATGAAATTTGCATTTCAATCTTCGCACCATGTCTGACGTTGAATCACCTTCACCCGAGTCGTACCCGCAAGCCTTGGGTGACAAGACGGTCAAAGCCGTCCGCAAGCGTCCCAAACCCGGCGAGCGTCGCGTGCAAATACTGCGGGCGTTGGCAACCATGCTGGAGCAGCCCGGTGCCGAACGCATCACTACAGCGGCACTGGCGGCGCGTCTGGATGTGAGCGAGGCCGCGCTGTACCGTCACTTTGCCAGCAAAGCACAAATGTTCGAGGGTCTGATCGAGTTCATTGAGCAGACCGTGTTTTCGTTGGTGAACCAGATCGTCGAGAGGGACGCATCTTCGGTTTTGACAGGTTCCGCCACGCCGCGTGCCGACGGTGTGCGCCAGGCGACAAAGATCATTGCCATGTTGGTTCAGTTTGCCGAAAAGAATCCGGGAATGACCCGCGTCATGGTTGGCGATGCGCTGGTCTTTGAAAACGAACGCCTACAGCAGCGCATGAACCAGTTCTTTGACAAAATTGAAGCCACTCTCAAGCAAAGCCTGCGCAGCGATACGCTGATCAATCAATCGGCCACGCCCAGCGTCGAAGCCCAGGTACGCGCCTCTGTGCTGACGGCGTTCGTCGTGGGGCGACTGCAACGTTTCGCGCGCTCAGGCTTCAGACGTTTGCCGTCGGAACACCTCGAATCCAGCTTGGCCCTCGTTCTTTGAGTGTTCCGCGCTTGGCACAAGAAAATGCGGGTAAACCCGTATTTTCCTTAGAAATACTTCTCTAGAGTCGGCACTGCACTGGTGTTGAGTAGCTAAAGTTGTTGCAGAATAGAACGACCGTTCTATTCTGCAACCATGCCAGCCTCCCAAGCCTTCCCCCGCACTGCCCCGTCGCACAACCGCCCCGATGTACCGGGTGGGCGTGCCATGCAAAAAGGTCAGCACACCAAGCAAATCATCATTGATGCAGCGCTTGGTTTGGCGTCGCAAATCGGGCTCGAAGGTTTGAGCATTGGCGCTTTGGCCGAAGTCACCCACATGAGCAAATCAGGCGTGTTTGCACATTTTGGTTCGCGTGAAGAGCTTCAGATTTCAGTGATCCGTGAGTACTACGCCAGGTTCTCTGACGAAGTTTTCTTTCCGGCCATGGGCCAGCCACGTGGACTGCCGCGCGTTCGTGCGCTGTTTGCCAACTGGATGAAACGGGTCGCAGTCGAGCTGCAATCGGGCTGCATCTTTATCAGCGGTGCGGTTGAGTTTGATGACCGACCCGGACCGGTGCGGGAAGCTCTGGCCAGCTCCGTCAAGACCTGGCTGGCCGCCATGTACCGGGCGGTCGTTCAGGCCAAACAAGAGGGGCAATTGCAGCCTGCCGCAGACGAAGAGCAAATGGCCTTCGAAATCCACGGCCTGATCCTGGCTCTGCACTATGAGGCCCGCTTCTTGAA
>CAYHDD010000058.1:7920-9963 GCA_964355195.1 uncultured Rhodoferax sp.
GCCGAGGTCGCGCTGCCCTTGAATGTGACAGGTGACACCGAAGGTTGCACTATCGACCACAGCACGCATGCCGTCACGACCCCCAAAGGCTTCAAGGAGGCCTATGCCAAGTACGTGGCCGGTGGCTGGCCGGCATTGTCCTGCGACGCAGAGTATGGTGGTCAGGGGTTGCCCCTGGTGGTTAACCAGTGTTTTTACGAAATGCTTAACGCCGCCAATCAGGCCTGGACCATGTACGCTGGCCTGACGCATGGTGCCTATGCCTCTTTGCACACTCATGGCACCGAAGAGCAAAAGCAGACTTACCTGCACAAGATGACCAGCGGTGAGTGGACCGGAACCATGTGCCTGACGGAAGCCCACTGCGGCACTGACCTGGGTCTGATGCGGACCAAGGCCGAACCCCAAGCTGACGGCACCTACAAGCTCACCGGCAACAAAATTTTCATCAGCGCCGGTGAGCACGACATGAGCGAGAACATTGTTCACCTGGTGTTGGCTCGCCTGCCCGATGCGCCCAAAGGCATCAAGGGTGTCAGCCTGTTCATCGTACCCAAGTTCCTGGTCAACAAAGATGGCTCTCTGGGGGCGCGCAACGGCATCTACTGCGGTGGTCTGGAGCACAAGATGGGCATCAACGGCAACGCCACCGCGCAAATCGTGCTCGATGGTGCCATTGGTACTCTGGTGGGCCAACCCAACAAGGGCATGAACGGCATGTTCGTCATGATGAATGCAGCCCGCCTGGGTGTTGGCAACCAGTCCCTGGGTCTGACCGAAGTTGCCTACCAGAACGCTCTGGCCTACGCCAAAGAGCGGCTGCAAATGCGCTCCCTGACGGGGCCCAAGGCCAAGGATCTGGTGGCTGATCCGATCATCGTCCATCCGGATGTACGCAAGATGCTGCTGACCGCCAAAGCGTATGCCGAGGGCGGACGCGCATTGATGTGTTTCAGTGCCATGTTGCTCGAAAAAGAACTCAATCACCCGGAGGAAGCCGTACGCAAGGAATCGGGCGAGATGTTGGCGCTGCTGACACCGATTGTCAAAGCCTTCATTACCGACAACGGTTTCACCGCCGCCTCTGCCTGTTTGCAAGTGTTCGGCGGTCACGGCTACATCAAGGAATGGGGTATGGAGCAGTTTGTGCGTGACGCGCGCATCAACATGATTTACGAAGGCACCAATACGATTCAGTCGCTTGACCTGCTGGGGCGCAAGGTTCTCGGAAACAACGGCGCTACGCTGCGCAAGTTTGGCAAGTTGGTGGCCAGGTTGGTCGAAGAAGAAGGTGTTAACGAGAAAATGGCCGAATTCATCACCCCGATTGCCATCCTCGGTGATCAGATGACCAAATTCACGACCGAGATCGGCTTCAAGGGCTTTCAGAACCCCAACGAAGTGGGCGCCGCTGCGGTCGACTATCTGCGTGTTGCCGGCCATCTCGTGTTCGGCTACTTTTGGGCTCGTATGGCGCAAGTCGCACTGCGCCAGATTGCCGCTGGCAGCACTGATTCCTTCTACCTGGCCAAGCTGCAGACGGCGCGCTTCTACTTTGCCAAACTGTTCCCGGAAACGGCCACACTGATGCGCACAGCACGCGCAGGCAGTAAAGTGTTGATGGATACTGACGCGGCGTTGCTTTAGACGCCATTCCCAAATTAACCCTGTTCGGAGACATTTCATGACAAACATCCAGATCTTGATTCGCAGTGCCTTGGTCGTCGCTGCCTCCTGTGCCCTGGGCAGCGCCCTGGCCGATGTGACGCCGGTTGGCAACTGGCACAGCTTCGATGAAAAGACCGGCGAACTCAAGAGCCAGATCCAACTGACCGACACCAACGGGGTCGTCAGCGGACGCATCAGCAAGCTGCTACGCAAGGAAGCCGATCAAAAAGCCGTCTGCAAAGAGTGCAGCGATGACCGCAAAGACAAGCCCATGCTTGGCCTGGAAATCATTCGCGGAGCCAAGAAGGTCGCCGACAAGGATGTCTGGGAAAGCGGCAAAATCCTGGACCCGGAAAACGGCAAGGAATACACCTT
>CAYHDD010000059.1:0-9951 GCA_964355195.1 uncultured Rhodoferax sp.
CGGCGGCGCCGCTATGGCCGCCGCTCCGGTCAAACTGGCCGACGGCGTGCTGACCGGCGCCAACGGCATGACGCTCTACACCTTCGACAAGGATGACGCTGGCAAGTCGGTTTGCAACGGCCCCTGCGCCGCCAACTGGCCGCCGCTGATGGCGGCTGACTCCGACCAGGCCGCGGGCGACTACAGCGTCATCACCCGCGATGACGGCAAAAAGCAGTGGGCCCTCAAAGGCAAGCCGCTCTACTACTGGGTCAAAGACAGCAAACCCGGTGACAAAACCGGTGACGGCTTCAACAAGGTGTGGCAAGTCGCCAAGCCCTGATAACCTTCGCCCGTGAGCCACCAGTCCATCGTTGCCCAGATTCCCGCGTTGCGGCGCTATGCACGCGCGCTCACGGGGGACGTTTGGGCGGCCGATGACCTGGTGCAGGACACGCTGGAGCGCGCCTGCTCGCGCTGGCGCCTGTGGCTGGCCGGTACCGACCTGCGCGCCTGGCTTTTCACCCTGATGCACAACCTGTTTGTCAGCCAAGTGCGCCAGGACCAGCGGCGCGCCAGCCTGGTGCAGGCGGCAGATATTGATGAGCTCGCGCATCAACTACAGGCGCCTGCATCGCCGCAGGATGCAGCGCTCGACTTGCAGCGCTGCCTGCTGCGCTTGCCGATGGACCAGCGCGTCGTGCTGCTGCTGGTAACGCTGGAAGACATGTCCTACGTCGAGGTCGCCAAGGTCACCGGCGTGCCAGTGGGCACCGTGATGTCACGCCTGTCACGGGCGCGCGATCGCATGCGCGAACTGATGGACGAGCCGAAGGACCGCACGGCACGAACCGCGCCGGTGCTGCGACGACTGAAATAGACTTGCGAGCCATGCCATGACCTCACCGCCTGACCGACCTGAAGCCGCTGACGCCGCGCTGACCTCTGCCTTGCGCGGCTTGCACCGCGAGGTACTGGCCGAGCCCGTGCCAACCACACTGCTGGAGGCCGCGCAGCGTGTCGAGGCGGTCCGGCAGCAGCAGGCGCAAAACTGGCGCCCGGCAGCGATGGCAGCGGCGGTCTTGCTGGCCTTTGGGGTGGGATGGTTTTCTCATGGCCAGCTACAGCACATTGAAGAAGCGTCGGGCAGCTTGCCTCAGGCCCAGGCGACGCATGAATTTGTACATCAGGCGGGCTTGGCGCACGCCGTCTACCTGCCAGAAAAGCGCCATCCGGTGGAGGTGGCTGCCACCGAGCAGGAGCATCTGGTGCAATGGCTATCCAAGCGGCTGAACAAGCCCCTGAAAATTCCACAACTCGGTGCCCAGGGCTTTGAGCTCGTGGGTGGGCGACTGTTGCCGGGCGACACCGGAGCGCGCGCGCAATTCATGTTTCAGAACCCGCAGGGCCAGCGTGTCACCCTTTATCTCGGGGCGATCAACAAGGCAACCCAGCAGGGCACGCCGACCGACGCCCTGACCACCCAGTTCCGCTTCGAGCCCGATGGCCCGGTACCCAGTTTCTATTGGGTTGAGCAGGGCTTTGGCTACGCCTTGTCCGGGCAGGTCGACAAGGCCACGTTGATGGCCCTCTCCAAGCTGGTTTATAGCCAGATCAATTGAGCCCGAGCGTACCCTGCGGCACCGAAGTGGCGTACCCGTGAACGACCTTGCCCATGCTGATGCGTGGTTCGACCGCATAGCCCAGACTTTGGTAGAAGCGCGCGACGCTTTCACTCGTCGCCACAATCTGGAGATTGATCTTCAGGCAGCCCCTGGCAACCAGCGCGCGCTCGGCATGCGCGACGAGGGCCGAGCCTACACCCCGCTGGCGCTGTAACGGGTAGACCGCGACCGAATAGAGCCAGCCTCGGTGGCCGTCGTAGCCGGCCAGGGTCGTGCCCACCACCGCGCCGCCACGCAGCGCAACAAAGAAGAGGCCGTCAGCAACAGCCAGCTTCTTGTCGATGGCCAACGCCGGGGTGTTATGAGCCGCCTCATAACCGAACACCTCACGCCACAACGCGATCACCTGCTGCCGATGCAAGTGGTCATCAAAGGCACACAGTTGCAGCGTTTCGTCCGGCGCTCCCGGTGAAACGATCGGCGCGACGGCCGGGCTCGGGCGCTGGGTGACGGGCATCAGGCTGTTGTCGGCGGGACCAGGGTGTGCCATGGGCATCAGGATTCTCCTTGGGTGAACTACAAAAAAAAGCCACGGGGTGAGCCGTGGCCTTGTCGAAAGATCTGTTGAAAGAGCGGTCAGGTGTTGAGGTTCCTGAGTCTCTGGGTCCATCTTCCGCAAGCGCAGCACGGCACGCCAGACTGGCGTCGGGTCAAGGTGTTGCGTCGGAAAAATTGGCAGGGATGCATGTGGGATCGAATCTTAAGGGCTATCGTGGGATGGCGTCAATCGCTTTTGCCAGTGTGCACAGACCAGTGCTCATGCGCCGCTGCCACTGCCGCCACACTCAGCGCATGATTGGGCTGCGCTTGTAGATATTGATCAGGTTGCCCACCAGCATCAGCGTGGCACCGAGTACCAGCATCGGGTTGAAAGCCTCGGCGTAGAACAGGACGCCGACCACCGAAAAGAGGGGCAGGCGCAAGAAGTCCAATGTAACCACCACGCTCGCGTCCGCCTTTTTCATGGCGTGGGTGATACAGAAGTGTGCAGTGAGCGCGGTCAGTCCGACCAGCGTCAGCCAGCCCCACTGGATCAGGCTGGGCAACACAAAGCGGCCCAGACAAGACAGCAAGCCAATTGGCAATTGGATGGCACACATGTAGAACAGCACCGTCAGCGGGTCGTCGGTGGCCGCCAGGGCCTTGGTCGACACATAGGCCACTCCGAAACACACGGCCGCACCCAGCACATAGAGCGCCGCCGGATGAACGATGTCGGCCCCCGGATTCAGGATCAGGTAGACGCCGCTTGACCCCAGCACGATGGCGACGATCTTCTTGACGGTCAACGACTCCTTCAAGAACAGCGCCGCGATGATCAGTGTCCACAGCGGGGTCGTGAACTCCAGGGCAAACACCTGCGCCAGGGGCAGCACGCCAATGCCGAGAAACCAGCCGTACTGGCCAATGAAGTGAAAGACGTTGCGCCCCAGGTGGATCTTGAATTTGCGCGTCCGAAAAAGCGTGCCTTGGCCGCTCCTCAAGATGACAACACTGACCACCAGCAGTCCAATCGCGCTCCTGACGAACAGAATCTGAAACGTGCCAACGCCGCCCGCCAGTTCGCGCGCACCAATGGCCATCAGGCAGAGCGAAAGCAGCGCCCCCGACATCCAGATGAAAGCGGCCATCGGTGCTGACCCTAAACGGCCGTCAGCAGGCGTGCCAGCGCGGCGAATGCCGGCAGCGTGATGGGGTCATTGGCGGCGCTGGCGGCAATCGGGTGCGAGGCAAAACGCGCAATCACGAGTTCGGCCTTGGGTGCCACGTAGAGGCGCTGGCCGTGGATGCCGCGCGCTTCCAGGGTGTCCAGTTCGTTGTGCGCCACCCACCACATATTGCGATAGGAGTAGCCGGGCAAAAGCGTGTAGCCGGCCTTGGCAAATTTGGCCGGGTCGGCGCCGCGCCGGATATCGGCCACCACCTCGGGCGCGATCACCTGCCGAGCTTGCCAGGCACCCTCACAGCGCATCAACTCGCCAAATCGCGCCAGGTCGCGCAGGCTGGCATTGAGGCCGCCACCGCCAAACGGCACACCGATCGGGTCCACGCTCAGGTAGGCGTCTTGTTCGCAGCCGATACGCGACCAGATGCGCTCGGACAGCATGTCGGCCAGCGAGCACTGTGTGACGCGTTTCATGATCCAGCAAAGCAACTCGGTGTTGACGGTCTTGTAGGCGAAGGCCTGGCCGTGATCACCTTCCTTCTGAAGCGTCGTCAGGAAGTCGTAAAAGTTGTCTGGGCCGCTGTAGTCGCTCGGGCGAGGCAGCACACCACCGGCGCGGCAGTAGTCCCAGATGTGCGCCCTGGGGTCGGAGTACAGCTCCGAATAGGCGACTCCGACCTGCATGTCCAACACCTCGCGCAGGGTGGCATCGGCGTAAGCCGTTTGCGCCATTTCTGGCAGGTAGAACGGGATCCTCTGGCTGGGGTCCAGCGCGCCTTCATGGACCAGCATGGCCGCCAGGGTGCCGACATAGGATTTGGTGACCGAAAAGCAGGCGTGTGCGCGCTGCGGCTGCAGTGCCCCAAGGTAACGCTCAAACACACGCTGGCCACGGTGCAGCACGATGATGCCATCGGTATAGGTGTCGAACAAGGACTCGGCCCACACGCGCGGGCGCCCATGCATGTCTTCGAACTCCAGCGCATCAATGGCGGCCGACGTGCTGCTGTTGACTCCACCGAGATCACTCGGGCGCGCGTCACCGCGCCACACTTCCACCGTAGGCAACAGTTCACGCAGGTGAGAGAGCGACCAGCGATTTTGCGGAAACGCCAGAAAACGGTCGTCATCGAAACGAATGCGCGCCGACACGACGGGCGGCGTGCCCTGCATCAGACCCAGGACATTGGGGTCCGAGCACCGGCCGTCCAGGTAGTCAGTGCCATCAAAATTCAACATGCCAGGATTCATGAACGCTGCTCTCCGTGATATTCAGGATCGATTGTGCACGGGTCTTGCGGCGTCGGTGTGGACCGCAGTAATGCGGGCGACAATTTGCGTGCAGACGATTTGCATCCCCCTCACCCACCTTGGAGAACTGACATGACCGCACCGATCATCAATATCGCCGACGTCGAACTCAAGCCCCGTCCAACCGCCTTCATGCCTGCGGGCAAGGCTGCAGACCGCTTCGAGGCAAGCTTCGGACGCATTGGGCAGCGCATCGGGGCACTGCAGCTCGGCTACAACGTGACCGCCGTGCCACCCGGCAAGCGCGCCTTTCCGTCGCACAGCCACCGCGTCAATGAAGAGATGTTCTTTGTGTTGCAAGGCAGTGGTCAACTGCATGTCGGTGGGCAGGTGTACCCGCTGCGCAGCGGCGACATCATCGCCTGCCCGGCTGGCGGTGTTGAGACCGCCCACCAAATCGTCAACACAGGTTCTGAAGAGCTGCGCTACCTGGCCGTGAGCACCCAGCGTTCGCCCGAGATTTGCGACTACCCCGATTCTGGCAAATTCGGCGTCTATGGCGAGTTTGCCGGAGCCCCAGACAACAAGCCCACGATGTTTCGCCACCTCGGCCGCGAAGCGCAGAGCCTCGACTACTGGGATGGCGAGTAGCGCTCCAAAGCCTGGTTCACCTTCTCGTCCGTCAATTCTTCTCGGCTTGTGACTGGTGAGCGGCGGCGCTTGACCATGACTTCACAACACCGGGCGCCCAATTTTCGCTATGCCCCTGAGCCTTTTGGCCAAGGAAAACTCCGTATAACTCTGGAGACCCCCGATTTCGCTTCCGGCGGCTTGTGCCCAGCGAACCATCTGACACTTCCAAAGGACTCTATGCCATCTACAACCCAACGGACTCACCCGCGCGCGCTCGGCACGGGTGGGCGCGACGAAGCATCCCTGCGAGGCGGCACCTGGCGTGCCGTACACGATGCCCTGCTTGACACACGATCAGCAGGCTCCATCATGCGTCGTATCGCGGTCGCTGCCGTGTTGCTGCTTGGTGCATCCACCCCCTTGCACGCAGGTCTCTTCGACAACATTACGGGCGGGGAAAAACCCAAACGCGTGGAGTTAACGACGGGCAGCGACAAAACCGCCGTATTCAGGGACATTTTTGCTGGCGTTGGCCCATTTGCCTCAGAGGTAAAACCAGCCGAGCTTGCTGTTCGCAAGGTGGCAATTGCCGCTTTTCAGATTGAGTTTGTCACTCAGCACATTGCTGTTGCGGGGCAAAAGGGCGGGCTTGGTGGTGGCGGTTTGGAAAAGACTTTCACTCTCAAAGGGGTGAGCGACGAGCAGCAGCTCGCTATCACTGAAAGCTTGCATCAGCAGTTCAAGGATTTGTTGGTACAACGCGGCTACGAGATTGTGCCGGCTGAAGCGTTGCTGAGCAGCTCGTTCAAAAGCGAGTTGAGCAATGCCGAAGGTGCTGCACTACGTAAAGATGAAAAGGATGGCGTACTGGGTTCGGCGCGTTCAATCGGGCTGATAGGCCGAAACTCTGGCGATACGCACAGTGGCAGCGTGGTCGTGACGGCACGAGGTACAGCACCACGTGTGTTTGACGTCAAGTTCGGGTTGCCCTCTGCGATGGTATTGGCGGATGAAATGGGAATCGCTGTCGTGCAAGTGCGGTTGCAGGCAAATTTCATGCAAATAGACACCTCGAACGAAGCGCTGTTTTCACTGGCGGAGGCAGAGGGCAAGCCACGCAATATGCTGGCCAAGCAAGGTTCTCAAGTGAGCGTGTTTTGGCCAGGTTCGAAAATGGCGCAATTCATTGTGAACAAATCACTGTTGTTGCCAGGCAGTGTGGGCGGTGCGGTAACCGAACTGGCCAGGACCAGCGGCGAGAAAGCAGGCGCCGGTGCCAAAATCGCGCTGAGTGCTTTGGGCGGATTTTTTGGTGGCGGTGGCGGACGTGGGGGGCTGGCGCAAGCGGCTGGCGATTTAGGTGGAACGCTAGGCTCCATAGCCGGCTCAGGCAAGTTTGAGGTGACTGCCGATGCGGACTATCAAACAAAACTATTGCAGGATTTGGGCCTGGTCATTGGTGTGTACGCGGAGGCTTTGCCGCGCTAATCAAATGAGCCGGACCGACGATTGCAGTTCAGCTCCGACCCCGCCATCGCATCCCGCAATCACAGCTGGTATTTTCATGATTAGCGGAAGTCTCCCTGAGAATCTTGAAATGCTGGGCCAACCCGCTTGCCCCACTGTGACCGGCATGACGCGCGCAACGTAGCGCTTCAGGGCGAATCCAGGGCCGGCGCTGCTGGCCTTGAACGCGCGGCGCGGCACCAGGCTTTTTCAAGTTCCACCACCACCCCGACCACCGCCGCTGCTGCCAGACACAGCGCCAACTCGAATGCACTCAGCGGCTGCGTCTTGAAGATCGGATTGAGCACCGGAACGTAGATGGTGGCCATTTGCAAGCCCAAGGTGAGCAGGACGGCACCCAGCAGCGGCCGGTTGCTGGTCAGACCCAGGCGCCAGAAGGGGTCGGTCTCGGAGCGGATCGCCATCACATGCGCCATTTGCCCGAGGGTCAACACGGTGAACACCATGGTCTGCCAGTGGCTGTGACCGCTGGCAATGGCCCAGGCCTGTAGGCCCAGGCAAAGCCCCCCCAGCAGCAAGCCGACACCCAGAATGTGCTGCCACATGCCGTGCGCAAAAATGCTTTCCGTGGGCGCTCGGGGTGGCCGCTGCATGATGCCGCTCTCGGCGCGCTGCGCCGCCAGCGCCAGCCCTGGCAAGCCATCGGTGACCAGGTTCACCCACAGGATGTGGATCGGCAGCAGCGGTATCGGCAGCAGCAGCAGCGGGGCCAGGAAGATGGTCCAGATTTCAGCCGAATTGCCGGTCATGGCATAGCGCACGAACTTGCGAATGTTGTCGTAAATGCGTCGGCCCTCGCGCACGGCTTTGACGATGCTGGCGAAATTGTCGTCCAGCAGCACCAGACTGGCGGCCTCGCGCGCCACATCGGTACCGCCCTTACCCATGGCGATGCCGATATCGGCGCATTTCAGGGCCGGCGCATCGTTGATGCCGTCGCCGGTCATGGCGACAAATTCACCGCGCGCCTGAAGCGCCTGCACGATGCGAATCTTTTGCGCCGGGTCAACCCGCGCGTAGATGCGCACACGGCGCACCTGCGCCTGCAAGGCGGCGTCGTCGTCGAGGGTACTCAACTCGGCGCCAGTCAGCACCGCGGCGTCCAGCGCACTGACGATACCCAATCGCAGTGCAATGGCGCGCGCCGTGGCCGGGTGGTCGCCGGTGATCATCACCGGCGTAATGCCGGCTTCCAGGCATTCACGTACGGCAGCCGCTGCCTCCGGGCGCGGCGGATCCAGCAGGCCAATCAGCCCGATCAGGCACAAGCCACTCTCAACCGCTGGCGCATTGGCCGCGTCGGCCGGCAGCTGCCTGTGCGCGCGCCGCGCCAGCGCCAAGACGCGCAAGCCCTGTGCGGCCAGTTGATCGGCGCGCGCCAGCCAGGCCTCTGCGTCAAAACGGGTGACTGCGGCGCCGGGGTCTGTGGCCCACTGCGCGACGCACAAGGCAATCACCGACTCCGGTGCGCCTTTGGTGTATGCCACAAAGCCGTCCGATGTGCGGTGCACCGTGCTCATGCATTTGCGCACCGGGTCGAACGGATACTCTGACACGCGCGGCCACCTGGCATCCAGCGCGCCCTTGTCATGCCCGGCCAGCGCAGCCACGTCGGTGAGTGCGGTCTCGGTAGGGTCGCCGTGCCAGGCAGCGTTGGCGGTGCGCGTGGCGTCGTTGCACAGAGCGCCCGCGCGCAGCAGTTCGGCGTGGCTGGCGTCTGGCGGCGCAGCCCCGGGCGTCCAGGCAACGGCCTGGCTGCCAGCGTCAATCACCAGACACTCGGCCTGCATGCGGTTTTGCGTCAGGGTGCCGGTCTTGTCGGAACAGATATAGGTCACCGAGCCCAGCGTCTCCACCGACGGCAGGCGGCGCACCAGCGCGTTGACCGCGACCAGCTTGCGCGCGCCCAGCGCCAGCAGCACCGTGACCACGGCTGGCAGCGCTTCCGGAATTGCTGCCACCGCCAGGCTGATGGCGGTCAAGACCATCAGCAGCGCGTCTTCACCGCGCAGCACACCGACCACAAAAATGACCGTACAAATCGCCAGTACCCCCAACGCCACACGCTTGCCAAAAGCCGCCAGACGCAATTGCAGCGGCGTGCTGCGGTTGACATCCCGCTCGAGCAAGCCGGCGACCTTGCCAAGCTCGGTCGCCATGCCGGTGGCCACAACCAGACCGCGGCCGCGGCCATGGGTGGCGGTAGTGCCCTTGAAGGCCATGTTCAGGCGGTCACCCAGCGCGTGCTGCGTCCTTTCAAGAACGTTGGCATGCTTGTCCACCGTCACCGACTCGCCTGTCAGCGCCGATTCATCGACTTTGAGCTGGGCGATGTGAATCAGGCGCAAGTCCGCCGGCACGTGGTTGCCAGCCTCCAGCAAAACGATGTCGCCCGGCACCAACGCCTGCGCCGGCACCTGCTGCACCTGGCCGCTGCGCAGCACCGTGGCCTGCGCCCGTGACAAGCGCTGCAAAGCCGCCAGGGCCTGGTCAGCACGCCAGGACTGCACCAGCCCGATGCTGGCGTTGAGCAGCACGATCAGCAGAATCACCAACGTGTCGACCCAATCACCAATCACGCCCGAAATCAGTGCCGCGGCGATCAGCACCAGGATCATGAAATCGCTGAATTGCTCCAGCACCAGCGCCGACAGGCTGCGCCTGGTGCTGCCGGGCAGCTCGTTGGGACCGAAGGTCTGCAGGCGCTGGGCGATCTGGTGTTCCTGCAAACCATGGGCCGGATCAACCTCGTTCGCGCGCGCCAACTCATGCGCTTCGCGCAAGTGCCAATCGCCAGCTTGGGGTGTCGCAGCAGGGAGTGGATTACTCGCCATGCAAGTACAGAACGTAGTTGTTCATGCGATACATCGCAATCAGGCCCAGGCTGACCCAGCCGACAGCGCGCAGCACGCGGCTCTGCGCTCGGAAGAACAAGCCGACCATGGCCAAGCCGGTCATCGTGATCGCCGAACCCGCCGTCACAGCGTGCACCGGGGAGACGTTGGCCAACCGCGCACCCGGACGGTAAAACACGTCGTCCACGGCGATGATGAACAGGTTAGACACCGATCAATACCGCGCATAGCGCGAACTGTAGCCAGAGCACCGTCATTGAATTCACGTGGAAAAGCTGCCTTTCGCGCGCACCAGTCCACGATGCATCGAGAAGGAACCAGCGCCTTTGACATATCACAAGCAAATCCCAACTAC
>CAYHDD010000060.1:0-4351 GCA_964355195.1 uncultured Rhodoferax sp.
ACCGCGGGTCCACGCTGCTGGTGCCTTCCACAACACAAGGCGCTGCAGACCGGCAGATGCCACTACTTCGCGCGCCCAGCCCGCGGTCTGACATTGCAGTTCCTGCGTGGTCGGATCAGGCGTGGCGCTCAAACCCGAGGACGCGGCCTTACCGCTCCCGCCCCCGCAAGCGCAGAGCATGAGTGCGCAGACCCAGCAAAGACCCTTTGCGAGCCCCCTATTTATTGTCAGCACTCTTGTGAGCCAATAATTGCAGGGTCCGCGGCGTTGCAGGTTTGGCGCGACCGCGCAGCATGAATTGATTGAGCCGCTGGCGCAGGAGTCCATGGGCGAAGTAACCGCTGACTCGTCCTGAGGCTGACGGCCATGCTCATTGGCCGACGGGTGGCTGCCAAAGTTCTACCTTGTTTCCTTCCGGATCGATGACCCATGCGAACCCTCCGTATTCGGAAACGTCGATCTTATCGAGAACGTTGCAACCTTCTTCGCGCAAGACTTTGACCAGTGCCTGGAGATCTTCCACCCGGTAATTGACCATGAAGGTGGCGGTGCTGGGCGCAAAGGGGTCAGCCTGCGCCGAACCAATCGACCATATCGTTGTTCCGGCGACCGGCTTGGCTTCAGCGTCGGTCCACGTGAAGGCCGTGCCACCCCATTCCTGGACGTCGATTCCGAGGTGCCGCTTGTACCAGGCCCGTAGTGCCGGAGCGTCTTTGGCGTTAAAGAAGATGCCGCCTATGCCAGTAACTCGTTTCATGGAACCTCCAAAGTCGGGTGCTGCTGAGGGAGTGCATATTTTGCGGCCTGACGAGCCACTACTGCGTGATTGTCTGTGCACCCCATGGACTGAGTGCATCGGAACTACACAAAATAGGGAAACAAGGGAGCGTCAAGCCGCTGATAGAGCGGATGAACAGGAGACCCGTTCCGGTTTCGGCCGAAGCAAAAAACCTTCGCCGGGTCGCACACTTCGCGCAAGATCGCTTCCACCGCGGGGCCTCGGCCTGACTTGTGACCCGGATTCCCCCAACTCACCACAACGATCCGGGCACGGGTCGCGATGCGCCGAATCCATTCATCGTTTTCCGGGTGGTTTACCACCGCCGTTGTAGCCAAGTCTGACGCGTAGGTGCCGCGAACCGACATGACGTTGAGTTGGTAGCAGGCGCCAACGCCCCAGTGCTCCCGAGCTCGGCGGACCATGCCAGCCACAGTTGGATCGCCCACATCTTCGGCCGCACCGGAAGGGTTCATGCTGATGCCGCAAGCGTAGTCGTCCGGATTGCCCCAGTAGCGAAAGAGCACGAAGCGATGCGTTCTGTCGGCGCTGAAAACTGTGCGCGCAGCGATGAGCGGATCGACCGCTAGCGCCGGCAGCGGGGCCGGTGAGCCGATGGTTGCGGTGGCGAAATTGGACATTGGTTTATCTGGAAGTCGGCAGTGTGCAGTCGGGTGGCGGCTAGGCTTCATCGCGCACCGGCCGCGTTGATGGATCGGTTAGGCCACACCCTAATAGGGTTCAAAATCAATTCCAGCCTTTCGCAGTTCGGTAACGAGCAGTTTTTTCCAAGGGCCCTCCGGGGACCACACCTTGGCAATAGCTTGGTAGGCTTGGTCAGGCGCTTCGCGCCCTATGATCACGCGATAAAGGAATGTCATGCTTGACGCGCGCATGTTGACCTGGCAGTGAACGAGTACCTTTCGGTCACGGAATTGGTTCATTGCCGTGACGAATGATTCGAAATCAGCCTCGGTTGGTTTGCCAAACGGAATCGGGATGTTGACGAATTTCAGGCCCTGCTTGCGGACTATCTCCGCCTCGCCGGCGACAGCGTCATGAACCGTTGGTGGTGCCAGGGAGATGACCGCACCGAACCCTTGCGTCGACAGTTTTGATAATGCTTCCCGCGTAGGTTGACCAGAGGTGACCAGCGAATCCGAAATTGGAACAACGTTTGGTGCTTGAATGATCGAGTCGGTCGCGAGAGTGTTTCCGAAGACAAGCACGCCACAAGTCAAAACGAGCCAGACGGCTGCTTGACGACATTGGCGCACGGCAGTGTTCATTCTGTGGGGCCAACATCAAAATTCAGCGAGCGGTGCAGCCGTCCGATGGAATGGCCCGTTATGCGGTGACTTCAACGTACTCAACTTGGCTTGCACCCGCAGGCACTGGCAAGCCGTCCTCGCGCAACCCTTCAACGTGAAAGGCTATCGCCTCACGCATTTCGAACTCGACTTCTGCAATGGTTGCCCCGGTAGCCACGCACCCGGGCAAATCAGGCGCATACGCCGAGTAATTTGCTTCTGCTTTTTCAATAACGATTGCATAGCGCATAGCACCTCACTTGAGTCCAGCCTGTTTGAATATGCTGTTCAAAGTACCCGGCGCCAAATCGTCGTTGGGTTTTCCGGGAACAGTGACGCGACCAGGCCTGCTCGCGTGCTTCAATTGCCGATGACTCCCTCTTGTCGCGACCAAATTCCAACCATCGCGTTGAAGCAATCGGAGGACTTCGCTGACTTTCATGATCGAAGGATAGCAGGTACCTAGGCCGGCCCGAGTTTACGGACGGCCGAAACCGCATAACGTTCGAGCTAAGTAGTCCAGCGGATGGGCGCCTTGCCGGCGAGGCCGATGATAGACATGCAAGGCTTTGCCGGCCAGATGCCCAGCCGTTGGTGCTCCGCGCTTGAGCGAGGGGTTCGAGGGGTAGGCCTCACGCTCACTTGACAGACTCAAGGTACTGACTCAAATGATCAGTCCAGAGCTTTGGATGGGCGATGACTGCATGCCCTGCATTCTGCCCAGGAACCCAGTACGACTCAAAACGTCCCTTTCCTCCGTCTGCCGCGAAAGCGGCGAAGTTCCCCTTGCTATGCGACAAGTTGTAGAAGGGGTCAGCGTCGCCATACAGCCACAGTGTAGGTCGCAGGAACTTGGCCCCGCGCTTGAAAGTCGCAGTGTTAATCGCGACTGCGTTGGCGCAGCGATCACCCATCCATCCCCCAACAAAGTTGACGACGCCAACAAAGACGTCTGGCCGCTCGCCAGCGTAGGCAATCGACAAGATTCCGCCGCGCGATTGTCCGGCCAGCAGGAGCTTGCTTTGCACGTCTGGTCCTTTGACAGTTTTTGACAACGGAATACAATCTTTGGTGCGGCACTAATTTGGTAATGCACCAAGGAAAAGCACCATGCAAGCTAACGCCTCCCAGCCAACAGTCAAGGTCGTCGGTGCCAACGGACAGATTTCGCTCGGCAAACAATTTGCCGGTCGTCAAGTTTTGGTCGAGGAACAGGAAGCGGGCGTTTGGCTGATTCGTACGGCGACGGTCATTCCAGATAACGAACGCTGGCTGCATGAAGCACAAGCGGCCGTCGACTTGGCACGTGCTCTGCAATGGTCCATGCAACATCCTGCCTCTGACGTGCAAACTGACACCCTTCTGGCAGCTCCAGCCCAGAAGGAGTAAACCGGATGGGTTCCAACGACACCCCTATCCGCCTTGACTTGAACAACCCCGTTTTTCAGGAGCACCTTTTTGGCCTGCAAAAGCCCGAACGCATCGCAGCCATTGATACCCTGCGAAAAATCCGGCTACTGAGCTGGGGCGAGCTTTACCGTGACAACGGTTTGAAGTGGGAAAAAATTGTCAGCGTGAAGCCACCGCAGGGGATCGACGCAATCTACTCATTGAGGGTCACACAGTCCCGCCGCTGTACCGCGTATCGAGACGGAGATTTCATGCGATTCTTGACTGTGGCACCTGAGCATGACAGCACCTACGGGCGAAAGTAACCGCAACATGCGAACTTGATAGCACAGCCCCACCCCAGCAACCGGGCCAAAAAACTTGGACAATTGCGGCATGAAACATTTGATGCCAAAAGAAACCTGGGAGCTCTTGCAGCAGCAGGCTGACGCCCTCTTTATCGACGTCCGCATGGAGATTGAAGCGCGCTATGTGGGCTTTCCGCCGGGCGCCGTCAACATCCCCTGGTTTGAATTCCCGGTACTCAAGCCGGATGCGGCCGCCTTTGTGGCGGCGGTCGAGGAGATTGCCAGCGGGCGCGAGCAGACCGTGGTGCTGATTTGCCGCAGTGGCGTTCGGACCATCGACGCCGGCATTGCGCTGGAAGAGGCCGGCTTCAAGAACGTCATCAACGTGCTTGAAGGCTTCGAGGGTGACCTCGATGACGACGGCCACCGATGCACCGAAGGTGGCTGGCGTTTCCATGGACTACCCTGGACGCAGTCCTGAAGCAGGACATCCAACATCACGTTTCGTGTTGGGGACAGAGCAGGCTCAGTCGCTGCGCGCCTGTAGCTTTGGTCTGTCCCACAAG
>CAYHDD010000060.1:4451-9899 GCA_964355195.1 uncultured Rhodoferax sp.
CCGGCTGTACATCAGCTGCACGTTGGTCTGGCCGTGCGAGATTTGCGGGCCGGCGCCGCTGTTGACGGTGACCTTCGGTGCCAGCGTCAGCGCGACGTTGAAGTCATCCACGTTCGACAGCTTGTAGCCCAGACCCAGGGTGGCGTGATTGCGCACGGTGGCCGGGAACAGTGGGTTGACGGTGGCGTCGGGGATCGGGTTGTCGGCCAGGTTCAGACCGGCGCGTAGCGTCACCTGCTCGCTCGCCTTGTAGGCCAGGCCCAGGTTCAGCACGGTCTGGTCCTGCCAATTCTGCGGCAGGGCAAAGCTCACCGAGCCACCCATGCCAGCGCTGTCGTAGCGCAGCTTGAAGCTCTTCATCGAGTCGCTCCAGCGGATCGACTTCAGGTCCGCCGCCAGCAGCATCGCTGGTGACACCTGCCAGGCAGCGCCAACGGCCAGCACGGCCGGCATCTGGAAGTCGATCACAGTGATCTGGCCGCTGTCCGCAAAGCCGCCCATGGCCGTCATGCTGGCGCTGGTAGCGCCGGTCTTCATGTCCGACAAGGCGGACTTGGTCTGGTAGGAAGCGCCCAGATTCAGGTTGGCGCTGGCCTTCAGGGTGGCGCCCAGCGTGGCACCGAAACCGGTAGCTTTGGCGGCGCCGGTAAAGCGACCGTCATCGGAGAAGTTGATGCGGGCCCAGGGCGCACCGCCCAGCGGTCCAAGCGCCCCCCCCAAGTTGCCGCTGGCCCCGGTGACCATGCCACCCAATTGCGCGCCGCTGGCGGCCATCAGCATGTCGAGCGACGACCACATATAGCGCAGGCTGGCGCCCAGAATCAGGTTCGGCGTGGCCTGGTAGGCCAGGGGCACCAGCACGCTGCCCACACCCAGCTCAGAGCGTACCTTCGAGCCTGAATTCATGGCCAGGAACGAGCTGGCGTCGTACTCGGTACCCATGCCGCCCTGCGCGAACATGCCGATGCCATAGGTCATGGCGCCGACGCGCTTGACGAAGCCCACAGCGGGCATCAGGTACGCGGTGCCGCCCGACTTGGCGTTCATGCCCGGCACGCTGCTGTTGACGTCCGGCCCGAGCACGCCCAGCGCGACGTCAAGCCGGCTGCTGCCATCGGCCATCAGGCCGAGTGTGGCGGGGTTTTGTGCCATCGCGGCGGCGCCATGGTCAAGCGCCTGCGAGGCGCCACCCATGCCGGTGGAGACGGGGCCGTAGCCCTCCATCAGCATGCCGTTGGTGGCCTGCGCCGATGTCGCCGCAAGCAGCATGCACAAAGGGGTCAGGCAAAAGAGTTTTCTGGAAGCTTTCATGTTTATCTCGCGTAGTTTTGATTGGAGGGGGAAAAGCACAGGGCAAGGTCTCGTTGGTCAAGTGAGGCGCTGCGCTGACACCAGAAGATCCGGTCGACGCTGCCTAGCAAAAAGCCAGCAGCCGCCCTTTGACAAGCTTGGACTCAATCCGCTGTAGCGGGCTGTTGCCGGTCTTGATGCAGTCGCCGCTCTTGGCGTCGAACTGCCACTGGTGTTTGGAACAGGTCACGACGCTGCCCTGCGCGGCTGTGGCGGGCATGTCAGTGCCCTGATGCGGGCAACGGCTGTCGTAGACCTGAATCTTGCGTTTGTCGCGGTAGACAAACAGGCCGCGGCCGTGGCAGTCGACGCGCAGCACCTGACCCTGCGGCGCGTCGGCGCTGGCCATGACATCGCGCCATTGTGCGGGTGCTGGCGCGGGCGCTGCCGACGCTGCAGCCGTGCTTGCGGCAAGGGCCTGAAACTCGGGCAGGTTCATCGCCAGAATGACATCCACCGCCCACACAATGCGCGCCAGCCCGAGCGTCGGAAAGGCCATCAGCAAAGCATCCAGCACCTCGGTCGCCGAACAGCCATCGCGCAGGGCGCGCTTGAGGTACTGGCGCAGGCCGCGCTCGGTTTGCGAATGAACCTTGGTGATGACCGAAATCAGGTTGCGCGTCTTGGGGTCCAGGTGCTGCCCGGCGTCCTTCAGAAAAGCAAAGTAGTGGCCCATGGCCTGCGGACGGGCCTTGAGCAGATAGTCGAGTGCGTCGCTCATGGTGTTTTTCTCTCGTTTGAAACTGAAAAATGCAGAACCAGAACCGGGTGCTCGGCCAGTCCCATAACCTTTTGCGCAACGCCTCCCACCAGCGCTCGGCCCAGGTGCGCGTCACCCCGACCACCGATGACGATCAAGTCGGAGCCGCTCTCCTGGCGCGCCGCCAGAGTCTCGGCATAGGGCTTGCCGACGCGCACTTCGCCTTGTGCCGCCACGCCCATGTTCACGGCCTGTGCCACACGCTGCGCCACCAAGGCTTCGGCTTGCGGTCGTTGCGCCGACGCACCGACCACGCTGACCACATGCAAGGGCAAGCCGCATTGGGCTGCCACAGCCGCAGCCAGCGCAACGCTCGGTCGCCCGTCTTCTTGCGGGTCCACCGCAACCAGCACACGTCGGCTCCACATGCTCGCCGCCACCGGAACGATCAACACATGGCAGGGCGCATGCGCCACCACTTTGCTGACCATCTCGCCGACCAGTAAATTGGCCAGAATGCCGCGCTTGCCACGCCGGCGGATGATGATCATTTCGGCGCCGCTGGCACGGGCTTCGTCAACGATTTCCTGGTACGGCTCTTCGCCACGGCGCACGCACAAGTCAATCGTCACCTGCGCGGCCTCGGCGCGCGCGCGCAAGAGCGCAATCTTCAGCGCCGCTTCGTGCTCCGCCTGCGCTGCCACCTCAGGCGCCAGCGCCTCATACTCCGGGTTACTCAGCATCGGCAAAACAGTTCTGAGCGGCAGGCGGCAACGCTGCGCCAAGGCCAGCGCCATCTTCTCGGCACCGGCGTCAAACTCGCTACACTGCGTCGCCAGCAGGAGTTGGGTAAACAGTTGGGCCATCTCAGTGGCCTCCCGTCAGCAGGCCAGAAGCAGCCAGAAGCAGTACCGCAGCTACACCCGCGCAGAGCCCGGCATAGACGTAGTCGCGACGCTTCAGATACAGCGGAATCAGCCCCAGCAAGGGCGGCAAGGAGCAGCCGGCCAGCAGCGCCATGCCAAGCAAGCCCGACAGGTCGCCGCGGTGCGCCAGCTTGAGCCAGCCCCAGCCGGTCGGGGTACCGGTTTGCCGCAAGTAGCTTGCCAGCGGCTGGCCCCAGACCGCAGGCAGTTGCTCCAGTGGCACATGCGGTGTCAAAACGCCACTCACGTAGGCGCCAAAGCTCAGCACCAGGGCGATCACGCCCAGGCGCGTGCCCCAGCCCAGCAGGCGCGCGTAGCGCATGGCTTCGGCCTGCTGTTTCAGGGCATTGTCCGAGGGCGGTGTGGTATTCATGCTTGCGTAACTTTCAGAGCCAGAGGCCCAGGCCTTTGAGCAGGGCGCGCAGGCCCGCAAACAGCAGCAGGGCAATGACCATTTTGCGTATTACGGACGCCTTTAGAACATGCAGCAGACGCGCCCCGATGCGCGCGCCCAGCATCATGCCAACCACCGAGGGCACGGCGATCATCGGCAGGACAGCACCCCGGTTCAGGTAGACCCAGGCGGCTGACGAATCGACCAGCGACAGCACCAGCCCGGAGGTGCCGGCCGATACCTTGAGCGGCGCTCCCATCAGCAGGTTGAGCGCCGGCACATTGGCCCAACCGGCTCCAATGCCAAACATGCCGGCCATGACACCGATGGCCAGAAACAGCACCAGCCCCAGTGGCGTGCGGTGCACTTGCCAGTTCACCGCCCGACCGGAGGCGCCGTCAATGAAGATGCCATGAATCCCGAGTGCCGAAGACAGCCGGTCGGGTTGCGCTACATGCGGAAATTCTGACTTCTTCGACACCAGCATCAGCGCCACAATGCCGAGCACGATCAGGCCCAGCGCGATCTGGATCATCGCGGCCGGCAGGGCCAGCCCAAGCATGGCACCAACGATCGAGCTCATGCACGCCAGCAGCGCCAGCGGCAGCGCAAGGCGCAGACTGGAGAGGCCACCGCGCAACAGCATCGGCCCGGCGGCCAATGCGCTGGCCAGCGCCACCAACAGGCCGGCGCCGCGCACAAAGTCAAGGTGAAACGGAAAGAAGCCGCCAATGATGGGAACAAACAGCGTGCCACCGCCAATGCCGGCCGGCACCGCTACGATGCCGATCAAAAAGCAGGTCACAAACAGCGCCAGCGGCCAGAACCACCAGGGCGTGGCGTTGACCGACACCGCGCTGCTGGCCGCCAATGTTGTCCCGCTCAGCGTCAGCAGCAGCCCCAGCACCAGAGCCAGACGGCACATGGTCGCTAACGACGCAAAGAAGGGCACACGCATGTATGGTGCAATCAGGAAATGGTTTGGTAGTACAGATTTTGCGGGTGGTTGGCCTGAGCAAAGAAGAACCAACGCTCTGCCAGCAACCCGACGTACTGGACGACAAAGGCCATCGCCAGCAGCGCCGGTGTGCCGTTCACGACGCCGAGCGATACGCACAGCACCGGCAGCACAAAGGCCAGCGCCAGAAAGCCCCACTTGACCGAGCGCAGCAGCGGCGCGCCACGGCCGTGAAAAAACTCGCGCGTGTTGAACGAACCGCCCATGAAGCCCTGCGCCTTTTGCACGATGCGCGGGTGCTTGATGCCAATGGCGGTTTGCAGGTTCGACTTCGGGCGCAGGCTCGCATTGCGCAGCAGCGATGCAGTGCGCGTGGCCAGGCCGGCCAGCGTCAACAGCACCGCCAGCGGGCCGTAGAGTGGCACCAGACCGGGAGCCCAGAAGGCGGCCAGCGCGCTCGCCAGCACGGCACCCGAGGCGCAGCCCAGCAGCAGGTAGTTGACCAGCGTGAGCGGGCTGGCCCACTCTTGCAGGAAGCGGATGCAGACGTAGATCATGCCGGTGCAGATGAACAGCGTCAGGCACAGGATAGCGGTGATGGCACCGACCCACAGCGTGGCCGGTGAGCCCATGAAGTGCAATGCGGCGTAGCAGAAGTCACCCATCATGAAGGCTGGCAGTGCCAGGCCCTCGCGTGCCAGCCACGAGGTGCGCCACATGGTCATGCCGCGCCAGGCGCGCTGCGGTTGCCCGAGGTGAAACAGCGAGGCCAGCAGGCCGCCGCCGGTGAACACCAGTGACACCGCAGCGGCACTGGCGAAGAAGACGTGGCCCTCGGCCGACGCCCCGTCGGGCAGCCAGAGTTCGGTGGCGAACAGCATCAGGAACAGGCCCTGACCGGCGCCGATCAGGGTGGTCAGAAAGATGGCGGAAAAAGGTGGGTTCATGCCTCGGTCCTAGGTCGCAAAGTCTTCCCGACCAGGCGCACGGTGCGCGCTGTCGGGCTGTTTGCCGTCGATCTTCAGAGGGTTGTCCACGCGCTCCAGGTCTTCCGGGTGAATGCGGATTTCAGTCTTGCGGCGCGGCAGATAGTGGTTGGACGGGCGCGTGCCCCACTCCG
>CAYHDD010000061.1:0-9880 GCA_964355195.1 uncultured Rhodoferax sp.
TCGATGTCTTTTTGGACTTCTTTTTCTGCGAATTTACGCCCGATCAGACGCTTCACCGCGTACAGCGTGTTGCGCGGATTGGTCACAGCCTGGCGCTTGGCTGATGCGCCGACCAAGACCTCTCCGTCTTCCTGGTAGGCAACCACAGAAGGTGTGGTGCGGGCGCCC
Source organism: uncultured Rhodoferax sp. (assembly GCA_964355195.1). GTDB lineage: Bacteria > Pseudomonadota > Gammaproteobacteria > Burkholderiales > Burkholderiaceae_C > Rhodoferax. The sequence continues at coordinate 169 of CAYHDD010000061.1, forward strand.
TCGGCGTTCTCAATCACCTTCGGCGTGTTGCCCTCCATGACGGAGACGCAGCTGTTGGTTGTGCCCAGATCGATACCAATGATTCTTCCCATGATTCTTCCTTATTCAATAATTCGATGCATTTAACTTGTGGATAACCTGAAACTTTTCAAGTCGCTCGAAGCGTCTATTTCGCGGCCGCCACCGTCACGAGCGCCGGACGCAAGACGCGTTCGGCGATCAGGTAGCCCTTTTGCAGCACGGCGACGACGCTGTTGGCCTCCAACTCCGAGGGCACGACGCTGATGGCCTGCTGCTGGTGCGGGTCAAACTTGCTGCCCGCGGCCGGGTTGACCACCAACACCTTGTTGCGCTCCAGCGCGGCCAGCAATTGCCGCAAAGTGGCTTGCGCGCCTTCGCGAATCTGCTTTGCTGTGGCGTCCTCGATTTGCAGGCCTGCCTCCAGGCTGTCGAGCACCGGCAACAGGCTCTCGGCAAAGGCTTCGACGGCAAATTTGCGTGCCTTGCTGATTTCATCTTCAGCGCGGCGCCGGGCGTTGTCAGCCTCGGCTTTGGCGCGCAAGAACTGGTCTGCAAGATCGGCGCTCCTGGCTTGCAACAGGGCCAGATCAGCCTGCGCTTGCGCCAGCATCTCCGATTCGCTGGCGGCCCGGGCGGCAGCCAATTCGTCGGTACCGGGCTCAGCGGCGGGGTTCGGGTTGCTTGGGTTTGTTTCGTTTTCAGACATGCTAGTCAGCGAGTGTTTGTTGTTACAACGCCCCTGAAATGGGGGCGAGTGCAGGCAATTCAAGAGCCAACCGATCAAGCGGTTCGCGCGAGCCGTCCACAGTGCCGGACGGCCCGGTTCTGCAAGGTGTTGGGTCAGTTGGAGACGGCCAGCAGTTCGACATCGAACTTGAGTGTGGCGTTGGGCGCAATGACGCCACCGGCACCACGCTCGCCGTAGCCCAGGGCGGGCGGAATGATGAGCGTGCGCTTGCCCCCAGGTTGCATGCCGGCCACGCCTTCGTCCCATCCGCGGATGACCATACCGGCACCTAGCGAAAAGACAAAGGGATCGTTGCGGTCCTTGCTGGAGTCAAACTTGACGCCTTGCACACCGTCGTCGTATATCCATCCCGTGTAGTGGACGGTGACGCGCTGGCCCGGGGTGGCTTGCGCGCCGCTGCCGACAACCGTGTCCTCGTATTGCAGGCCGGAGGGTGTTGTATTCATGTCAGTTTCCTTGGGGTGATGCTAAAAGAGTGGTTTCTCAAGCCGCCTTCCTGGCTTGCTGGGTAGCCCACTTGAGGGCGAAGGGCGGTATTTCTGTGAGGCGTTTGACAAGTTCCAGTCCTGTCGGCGTGAGCAGGTAGCCATCTTTGCCGTGCGTGATCAGGCCCGCAGCGCGCAGTTCTTTGAGCCGCGTATTGAGTGTGTTGGGGGTGATGCCACCGACACTGTCCTGCAACAAGCGAAAGGTCTGCGCATGCCCGTCACGCAGCGCCCACAGTACACGGATCGCAAAGCGTGACTCCATCAGACCCAGCAACTCGCTGAGGGCGGCATGTTCCTTGACGCTCATCTGATGGCTCTCCTCAAATCTTGTTGTGCTTCGCTGGGGGTGTTGGCGCAACGCATTCTCTGTCTGCGACCCCTGGTCCCGGTTATTTTGCGGCTCCGGGGCCGAGACTATAACGCAGAACTTGATTTGCTCCCGGATTCATAGCAACCCTGAACCGATCGGTCGGCTTAGTCGGGTGGGTTGGCCGCGCCGCTTTCAACGTCAGCCACCGCCAGCTGAATGCGGCCACCGATATTGGCGGTCACCGCCAGACTCTTGCCATTCGACGATAGCGTGGCAGAACTGTATTGCGCGTTCCTGAACACGTTTTCGAGATGCGTTTGTGCGGTGGCCGTGGCAGTTGTGATGAACCCTCAGGACCTTCAGGACCGTCGCCATCTGCTCCAGCTAGCGGGAGCTTATGCGGGCTGGTCCCTGCCACGCGGCGCCTGCAATGAAGAGCGCGCCAGCGGGGTCCGAGTTCGCTTAGACCGCTGACAAAGCCTGGTCCAGATCGGCCAGCAGGTCGTCGATGTGTTCGATGCCCAATGACAGCCGCACCATGTCGGGTTTGACGCCGGCCTTGACCAGTTCCTCGGGGTTGAGCTGTCGGTGTGTGGTCGAAGCCGGATGGCAAGCCAGCGATTTGGCATCACCGATGTTCACCAGTCGCGTGAACAACTGGAGTGCGTCCTGAAAGCGCGCGCCGGCTTGCAGACTGTCGCTCGCCCTGAGACCGAAGCTGATGATGCCCGAGGCACGACCCGCGAGGTATTTCTGGACCAAGCCGTGGTCTGCATGATCGGACAAGCCGGCGTAGTTGACCCAGCCCACTTTGGCGTGTGCCTGAAGGTGCTGTGCCACCCGCAGCGCGTTGTCGCAAATGCGATCCATGCGAAGCGCCAGGGTCTCGATGCCCTGCAAGATCTGGAACGCAGCCATTGGGCTCAGAGCGGCGCCCATGTTGCGCAGGGGCACCACACGAGCCCGGCCAATGTACGCCGCAGCGCCCAGCGCTTCGGTGTAAACCACACCGTGGTAGCTGACGTCAGGTTCGTTCAGGCGCTGGAAGCGTTCCTTGTGCTCAGCCCACGGGAATTTACCGGAATCAACAATGATGCCGCCAATCGTCGTGCCGTGCCCACCCAGGTACTTGGTGAGCGAGTGCACCACGATGTCAGCGCCGTGCTCAAAAGGGCGGCACAGGTAGGGGCTGGCCACGGTGTTGTCAACGATCAGGGGCACACCATGCGCATGGGCCACCGCGGCCAGTGCGCCTAGGTCCGTGATATTGCCGAGTGGGTTGCCAATGGTTTCACAGTAAAGCGCCTTGGTGCGCGCGTCGATCAGTTTTGCGAACGAGGCCGGATCGGCGGCATTGGCGAAGCGCGTCTCGATTCCCATTTGGGGGAAGGTGTGGGCAAACAGGTTGTAGGTGCCGCCGTACAAGGTTGACGCCGAGACAATGTTGTCACCGGCCGCGGCAATGGTCTGAATCGCGTAGGCGATGGCCGCCATGCCGGAGGCGACAGTCAAGGCGCCAATGCCGCCTTCCATCGCTGCAACGCGGGCTTCCAGCACCGCGCAGGTCGGGTTCATGATGCGGCTGTAGATGTTGCCCGCCACCTTCAGGTCGAACAAATCAGCGCCGTGCTGCGTATTGTCAAAGGCGTAGGCGACGGTTTGGTAAATCGGAACTGCCACGGCCTTGGTTGTGGGATCGGGCGTGTAGCCACCGTGAACGGCAATGGTCTCAATCTTCATGCGGATGTCCCTGTCCAAAAAGCTCGAATCTTAGGGGAAGTTCGCGCTGCGACCATAGACCGAGTTTTCATATCGATATTCTTCTGCGATAGCGCCCGGCGGAAGCAAGCTCCGGTTCAGATTCGGCGATCGATGGCGCTCACGCCGAAGCAACTGGTACTTATCTACCAGCCATTGTCAGGGCCTGCACAGGGCCAAACTACCAGGCAAAGGGTGCGGCGAAGCCATTCACGGCGCGCTTTGGTCGGTCAACAATAGGTGCAACGTCAGCACAGAAGTGCCCTATCAGCTAGCAGAAGGTCGGAGCCAACATGAAACACTCTCTTCAACACGTTTTCCAATTTGCGCTGCTGGCGCTGCTTAGCGTTGGCGCGCTGTCGACGGCGCAGGCGCAGAGCAGCGGTCTGGGTTTGGACACCAGTCTTAACCTCTTGTCCTTCGGCAATTTCCTGGTTCCCAGTTCAGACGTTCAGGGTCGCGTTGCAGTGGGCGGTAACGCCAGCATCACCAACTATTCAATCAACACGGTCGATGGCGCCCAGGCTCTTTACGCAGGCGCTGCTCTGACGGTGGGTGGCAATCTGCAATATGGCAGCGGCGGGATTTTCGGAAATACCGTAGTGGGCGGTAACCTCTCGACCGGGCTGGGTGCGTCGTTTATTGGGGGTGTGGAAGTTGCTGGCAACCTGAACACCAATGGCAACTGGCTATCAGCCACGAGCATCAGTTATGCGGGAAGTGCGACCGGTCTGCAACAGTGGCAAGACCCGGCGGCGACCCAAGTCGCCCCCGGCAGCGTGCAAATCGGGTTCAATTTTTCAGCAGAACAGCAACGCCTGAGCAGTTTGTCGCAAAGTTTTGACAGTCTCACCAACACGGGGGCCGGCATCAACCCTTGGGGTGGCACCGTAATGTTTGACGCGCAAGGGGCCAATCTGGCTGTGTTCGATCTTTCCGCCGCTGATGTGGGCAAGAATTTGCGCCTCGACAACCTCGGCGCCAATTCCACGGTCATCTTGAATGTGCATGGCCAAACGATTGACTTTGGACAGCATGGCTATGAGAACTTTGTAACCGGTCATGTCCTGTTCAACCTGCCGGAAGCCACACAAGTTACCTTTGCCAGCGGTGTCAACGCATCCTTCCTGGCGCCCTTGGCCAGCTTTCTGACACCGATAGGGGGCTTGATCACTGGGCAGGTTGTGGTCGGGAATTGGGACGGCATGGGGCAGGTGAACGATGGCGCTTTCACGGGTACCGTTAGCCCGGTGCCGGAACCGGAAACCTACGTGATGATGCTGAGCGGTCTGGCACTGATGTTCTTTGGGGCTCGTCGTCGCCGCGGTGATTGAACGGCTCCAATCGAAGCTTCAAATGGCCTGCATTCGCGCAGGCCATTTTGCTGATCGTCAGCGTTGCGCGCTGGATGCTAATCCGGATTGACATCTTGTTCGAATGCAACTATCGTATACCGGATACTAAATGCAGTTCAAAACAAGCTCCCGATGACCCCCAACCTGACACCCATCAACCGACCAGCGGGCCTGGGCGACCAGGTCTATCAGACGCTGCGTGATTACCTCGGAAGCCGGGTTCTGCGGCCTGGTCAACCGCTCCAGGAAGCGAGTCTGGCGACGCGCCTGGGTGTATCGCGCACCCCCGTGCGCGAGGCGCTATCACGTTTGCTGAGCGAAGGCCTGATTACCGTCGAAGGACGCAGCTTCATGGTGCCCATCCTGTCCGATGTTGATGTCGATGAAATCTACCAGTTGCGCGGCATCCTGGAGCCCGCTGCGCTGGCTTTGGTCGCACAACTCAGCGCCCAGCCAGTGGCACTGGAGGAGATGGAGCGCACTTTTGCGCAGGCGCAGCAATCGCATGCAAACCGCGATGTTGACGCCTTTCGCGAGGCGAATGCACGGTTCCATCAAATCTGGCAGGGGCTGGTCCCGAACCAGCGTCTGATTCGTGCCATCGCCTTGTATGCCGGTCACGTGCGCTATCTGCGCGTGTTGACGCTGGGCAGCGCGGCGGCCCGCAAGGCGACGTTGTCGGGGATGAAGAAGATCGTTGCCGCGCTGCGTAGCCATGACTCGACGGGCGCCGAACGCGTGATGCGCCATCATTTGGCCACAGCGCGCAATTTTCTTGGCGTCGAACTCGACGCCATGGAACGCGAAGCCCAGGAGGAGGGCGGCTCCAGCGTCAAGGCTTGATGACCGCGAAGGCCGGTGGCCCGGTCCCGCGCTGAAGGGGCCGCCGCAAGAAGTTGTCAAGGGGAACCGTTGACTTCCCCCTGAGTTCGGTTTCATTGCGCAGGTTGGGTGGTCCGTTCAAGCTGGAGCTGCATGCTGCCCGCTGTCAGGTCCCGTTCAAGCACCTCACATTTCAGTCCATCTTGTGCAGCCAACACGGCAAGCGCACCTGCGACGGCACCCAACTGAAATAGGTCGCCCCCGTCCTTGACGCGGTAGACCACATCAAGTGCCGACTTGCAGGCATGCTGCTGCCTTTCTGTGATTTTCACTGACAAGCAGGTCTGTGGATCGAATGACAGGTGACCGATCATTCGAGTTCCAAGGGATTCGAATTCAAGGATCAGAGAGCTTGGGGCTTTCAGTTGCCGGCTGCTCGCGCCTCTTGCCGCTGCGCGTGAATTTGCCCGCTGCGCCAGAACGGCGTCGGCCAGCGCGTCGATGCCGTCGCCGGTCCATGCGCTCACCATGTGAATCGGTGGCGAATGACGCCACAGGGGCGCCACCGACTGTAGTGCCTGACGAGCCGCTTGCGCTCCCGTTGTGTCGCTTTTGGTCACGATCACCAGATCGGCCAGTTCGAGTATTCCGGCCTTGATGGCCTGCAGTTCGTCACCCAGTCCGGGGGGGAAGACCACGAGGGTCAGGTCGGTCAGACCGGCGACCGCGACCTCTGCCTGGCCGGTTCCCACGGTTTCTACCAGCACAAGGTCGAATCCGGCCGCGTCCATCAGATTCACCATCTGCCCGGCGGCTTCCGTCAGCCCGCCCAGGCACCCACGCGTGGCGGTTGAGCGGATAAAGCAGCGCTCATCACTGGCGCTCTCGCCCATGCGAAAGCGGTCCCCCAACAGGGCGCCACCTGTGAGCGGACTTGATGGATCGACGGCCAACACGGCGACGCTGCGGCCCATTTCAAGAAAGCGGCGCGCCAAGGTCCCGACCAGGGTCGACTTGCCGGCGCCGGGCGGCCCGGTGATCCCGACCACCTGAGCTCGCCCCAGTTGGTCGGCCAGGTGGGCCACAAGCTGCGAGGCCGCCGCCGGGTCGCGTTCGGCAAGAGAAAGGGCGCGTGCCAGCGCAGGACGCTCTCCGGCGGCAAGCCGCGCCGCCCATGTCGAGGTTGGAAAAATCATCGATTGCCTCATTTGCAAATTTCTGTTGACACATCAGACTCCGCACACCTATAGTATCCGGTATTCGGTATACATATGTATTGGAGCACTGCGATGAACTACAAAGCCGAGATTCCCTATGGTGCCTACTGGAGCACTCCGTTCGCCCGTTGGCAGGGCAGTTTCGCCAATCTGCACAGCATCGAATTCGCGGCCCATGTCGCGAAGATCGAAATGGCCAGGCGCAAGATCGATCCGGCCAGCTTCGACTATGGCGTGCTCGGCTTCTCGGTGCCGCAAAAGCATTCCTTTTACGGACTACCCTGGCTTACCGGCATGATAGGCGCGCCCCAAGCTGGCGGCCCGACCCTGATGCAGGCCTGCGCCACCGGAGTGCGCACGCTGCTGGCGGCGACCCAGGAAATCGAATGTGGGTTGGCGACGACTGCGCTGGCGATCAACTGCGACCGCACCTCCAACGGGCCGCACCTCTACTACCCGAACCCGCGCGGCCCCGGCGGCACCGGTGCGGCGGAGGACTGGGTGATGGAAAACTTCAACTTTGATCCACTGGGCAAACACGCCATGCTGCAAACGGCAGAGAACGTCGCGGCCAAACATGGCATTGGAACGGCCGAGCAGCACGACCTGGTACTGCGTCGCGAGGCGCAGTACCGCATGTCGCAGGAAAACGATTCTGCCTTCCTCAAGCGTTTCATGAGCCTGCCCTTCGACGTGCCGACGCCGAACTACAAGAAGACGGCGAACACCCTGGCTGGCGACGAGGGCGCTTCGCAGTCCAGCGCCGAAGGCTTGGCCAAGCTCAAGCCCGCGATGGCGGGTGGCTGCATTACCTTCGGCGCGCAGACGCACCCGGCCGACGGCAATGCCGCCATCATCGTCACCACGAGCGAGAGGGCACGCGAACTGTCCAGCGACCCCGGGATCGCCGTGCGGCTGCACGGCTTTGGTCTCGCCCGCGTACCGCTGGCCTACATGCCCGAGGCCATGTTGCCGGCCGCGCAGCGCGCGCTCGAACAGGCCGGGCGCAAGATCTCCGACATGAAGGCCGTCAAGACCCATAACCCGTTCGCGGTCAATGACCTCTTCTTCGCCAAACAGACCGGTTGTGATCTGAACACGATGAACAACTACGGCTGCTCGCTGGTCTGGGGTCACCCGCAGGCGCCGATGGGCACGCGCTCCATCATCGAGCTGATTGAGGAACTGGCCATGCACGGCGGCGGTTTCGGTCTCTTCACCGGCTGTGCCGCTGGCGACACTGCGATGGCGGTGGTTCTTGAAGTCGGCGACGCCAGGTAGCAAGCCAGGATGTTGGGGAACTGGATCACGGACAACGCCGGGCGAACGCCCGGCAAGGCTGCCCTTCGTTATCAGGGGCGCGCTATTTCCTATGCCGAACTGGCCGCGTTGATTGACACTCTCGCCAAAGCACTCGCCGCTTCCGGCGTGCGCAAGGGCGACTGTGTCGCCTTTCTCGGCCTCAACAGCCCGGACATGCTGGCGCTGCTGTTTTCCTGTGCCAAACTGGGGGCGCTCTTCATGCCACTGAACTGGCGTTTGGCAGCACCGGAGCATGGCCAGATGCTCCAAGACTGCCCACCCCATGTCCTGATCGTCGAGTCTGGCTTCATCGCGCAAACCAACAGCCTCGGCGCGGCGCTGGCCGGCATGACGCTGGTCGCCACAGGCGACGCCGAAAGAGGCTGGCTGGCGTGGGGTGCCTTCCTGGCGCGCGGCGCAAACGAACCCCCGCTTGAGCCCATGGTGGGCGATGACACGCCGCTGCTGATCGGCTACACCTCCGGCTCCACCGGGAAACCCAAAGGCGTGTTGCTGACCCAGCGCGCAATCGAATGCAACGCCGACAACAGCGTCGACATGCATGCGCTGACAGCGGATGACGTCATCCTCACGACGCTGCCTTTGTTCCACGTTGGCGGCCTGAACAACCAGACTACCCCGGCACTGCGCACCGGTTGCACGCTGGTGCTGCACCCCAGGTTCGATGCGGAGGCGACCTTCGATGCCATCGAGAACGACGGCATCACGCTCACCGTGTTGGTGCCAGCGCAGCTTGACATGATGATGGCCAGTCAGCGCTGGGCCGGTGCCGACTTTTCCACGCTGCGCATGATCACCAGCGGCTCGACCATCGTTCCCCTGCACGTCATCCACGCCGTGCACGCCAAGGGCGTGCCGCTGGCACAGGTCTACGGCTCGACCGAAACGTGCCCGATCGCGGTCTATCAAAAGGTGGACGATACCGTGCGCAAGCTTGGCTCGACTGGCCATGTGGCACGGCATTGCCAACTGCGTCTGGTCGACGGCAACGGCCTTGACGTCAAGACAGGCGAGACCGGGCAGATTTTGATCAAGGGCGCCAACGTCATGAGCGGCTATTGGAACGCGCCACAAGCCACGGCGGCAGCGCTGATCGACGGTTGGTACCACAGCGGCGACATGGGCCACCTGGACGAAGAAGGCTACCTCTACGTCGACGGCCGTTGCAAGGACATGATCATCTCCGGTGGGGAGAACATCTACCCGGCAGAAATCGAGAATCTGTTGATAGAGTCGCCCGACATTGTCGAGGTCTCGGTGATCGGGCGGCCAGACGAACGCTGGGGCGAAATTGTCGTGGCCGTGATCGTGCGCAAGCAGGGCAGTGAACTGACGGGCGAACAGGCGCGCAAACTGCTCGACGGTCGCGTCGCACGCTACAAGCAACCGAGGGAAATCGTGCTGGTAGAGGCCTTACCCAAAACGGCCTTGGGCAAAGTACGCAAGGAAGAGGTGCGCAAGATGTTTGCGCATCCCAACTAAGGCAAAGGACAAACATGCAAACTTGGAGCACTCACCATGGCGCTTAAGATCGGAATCGATGTTGGCGGCACCTTCACCGACTTTGTGGTCACGCGCGACGACGCCGAGCCGGCGATCTTCAAGACGCTCTCCACGCCGTCCGACCCGTCCATCGCCGTTGTCAACGGCCTCAGCGACATCGCCGCCAG
>CAYHDD010000062.1:0-5915 GCA_964355195.1 uncultured Rhodoferax sp.
CAAGTAGCACATCGGCGTTCCTGACAAAAATGTCGCACGAGACATTTTTGTCAGGGCGAACCTACCATTTTTGTTAAGATTTATTGCTCTACGCACAACTGACTGGGCAGTTTCCATAGCTAAGATGGGGTGCAAAACCGGCGTCCGGTTTGAACCATAACTAGGACGTCCAACATGAAACGTTCCATGCAAAAGGGTTTTACCCTGATCGAGCTGATGATCGTCGTTGCGATCATTGGTATTTTGGCCGCTGTCGCGCTGCCTGCTTACCAGGACTACACCACGCGTGCCAAGGTATCTGAAGTGATTCTGGCGGCCTCTGGCGCCAAGACATCGGTTACCGAAGCTGCTGCCAGCCTGGGTTCCGTGCCCGCAGCCGGCACGGTTTCCGTCGTCATCAACAATCAGACCTCGACCTACGTCAGTGGCGTGGCCTGGGACGGCACCAAAGTCACTGCCACGGCCAAAGGCGACAGTAGTATCACGGGCAGCACGATCACCTTGACAGCCACCAAGACCGGCAGTCAGGTAACCTGGGCATGCAGCGGAACCATCGCGTCCAAGTATCGCCCGGCCAGCTGCCAGTAAGATGGTCTGGATCGCATTTCGCCAGCCCGGGGAATTTGTTGGCATGAAAACTGCTTAAGTCTTGGACCCAGTCTTGGGCTAATCTGTTAACAGGAGAAATTGATGAAACGTTCCATGCAAAAGGGTTTTACCCTGATTGAGTTGATGATCGTGGTCGCGATCATTGGCATTCTGGCCGCCGTCGCGCTGCCCGCTTACCAAGACTACACCACCCGTGCCAAAGTGTCTGAAGTGATCTTGGCAGCCTCCGGCGCCAAGACGGCCATTACCGAAGCGACCGCCAGTTTGGGTTCCTTGCCCGCTGCCGGTACGGTATCTGTCGCCATCAACAACCAGACCTCGACCTACGTCAGTGGCGTGGCCTGGGACGGCACCAAAGTCACTGCTACGGCCAAAGGCGACAGCAGCATTACCGGCAGCACCGTCACGCTGACGGCTACTCTGACCAGCGGCCAGGTAACCTGGGCTTGCAGCGGCACGATTCTGGCCAAGTATCGTCCGGCAAGCTGCCAGTAAGTTTGCTTCAGGCAAAGAAGTCTTCTTCGCCACAAAAAGGGCCCCGCTTGGGGCCCTTTTTTTCGGGTCAACGCGGGCCGACCTATTCAACACCAGCCCTCGGACAGTGCTTTAATCACCGCATGGCATCTAACAGACGACAAGCACCGACCTCCATCTGGCTGCTCGGTTGGGCCCTGTTGCTGGCGGCTGGCTGGCTCTTGCCCAACCATCCCCCCCCCTGGTCGAGCTTTCACATGGATGCGTGGATTGGCGCCGCGATGGCCCTGGCCTCGATCAGCGTGCTGATGCGGTCCTTCCAGCCGATCGCCTGGCACGGCATCTCGGTCGTCGTGGCCCTACTGTCCCTGGTGCCCGCCTTTCAGTACGGCTTCGGGTTTGTTCTGTGGTCGGGCTCGGCCTGGGTTAGCAGTGCCTATTTGCTTGGCCTGCTGATGACTTTGATGACCGGTGCCGAGTGGGAACGCGCCAGCCCGGGGCAGTGGGCAGACGCCCTGTTCCTGGCGATTGGCGTAGCCGCAGTGTTGTCGGTCGGGGTTCAACTCGATCAATGGTTGGTACTTGAAGCTTTGGATGGGCTGTCCATGGGCAAGAGTTTGGGCCGACCTTTCGCCAATTTTGGTCAACCCAACCAGTTGGCCACGTTCTTGCTGTGGGGTTTGCTGGCAACGGCCTGGGGGGTGCTGCGTCGTCACATTGGCCTGTGGACAGCGCTTCTGATGATTCTGACCCTATTGTTCGGTCTGGCCCTGACACAATCCAGAAGCGCCTGGCTGGCCATGGCGCTTCTCGTCTTGGCCAGCTGGATCTGGCGCCCGTTGTGGCCGGACCGACGCTGGCCCTGGTTCGCTTCAGGCTTGGCGCTGTACTTCGCCATCTTTGTCGCCTGCCTGGACAGGGTGAATCAACTTCTCTTGCTGGGCACGGTGCCCGGATCGGCCGCGATGGATCGACCCGGCGGAGCCTTGCGCCAGTCGATCTGGTCTGTGTTCACTGACGCCGCGCTGCAAAGCCCCTGGGCTGGCTATGGCTGGAATCAGCTGGGCCCCGCTCAATTGGCGGTGGCGCTGAACCATCCTTCTCTAGAGCAGCCGCATGCGCACGCGCACAATCTTTTTCTGGATCTGGCCCTGTGGTGTGGCATCCCTGTGGGCTTGGCAGTCTCGCTCTACCTGATACGCTGGCTTTGGTTGCGGGTGCGGGCCGTCAATGCTGCCGAAGAGGCGGTGCTGGTCCTGTTCCTGTTGGTGATCGGCCTTCACGCCATGCTGGAGCTGCCATTGCACTACGCCTACTTTTTGCTGCCGGTTGGCCTGGTCATGGGCGCACTCAATGTTCGCCTTCATGTTCGCCACGTGCTGTCCACCGCGCGCTGGCCTGTGCAGGCACTGTGCGGGCTCACGATCGTTTTACTGGCCCTGATCGTCCACGACTACTTGCGTGTCGAGACCAGCCACCAGGAGTTGCGCTTTGAGCAAGCCCGGATCCGGTCTTCCACAACTTGGCAAGTACCCAAACTGTTGCTGTTGACTCAATTCGGCGAATCGTTTCGCTTTGCCCGTTTCGTGCCAACCCGCGACATGAGCGCCGAAGATCTGGACTGGATGCGCAAGGTTTCCCAAAGCTATCCGAGCGCTGCAAGCCTGCCTAAACTTGCCCTCGCCCTGGCACTCAACAGGCAAACTGCCGAGGCCCAGTTGTGGCTAAGGAAGGTGTGCAAACTTGAAACCGAATTGCGCTGCGAGGGAGTCCGTCAGTACTGGCTGGATCAATCGTTGAGACACCCGGAACTGGTGGCCGTGCCGTGGCCAAACTCCACCCCGACCACGTCATCGCAGTGAAACTCTCATTGGGAGCAGTCAAGCGCTTCTTGAAGAAGCGCGCCATCGCCCGTCACGAGTGCGCCGTTGCTGGCAACCGGGCAGTTTTGTCACTGGCGGTGGATGCGGTAAATGGCTCCGCTGGCAGGCCTTGGCACCAACGCAGCCACATCGTGCGCAAGGCATTGGCCAACGCTTGCGCGATCAAACCGGGCTGACCCGCCGCACTCTGAGCGAAGCGCTGGCGCATTCCGGCGCGCAGTTCGGCCAGTTCCTCCAGATGCGTTGCCCAATACACGCCCTTGCGAACAAAATCTTGCAGGTCATTGGCGACAAAGGATTCCAGCCCCAATTGCCCCATGATGGCCGCACCGCAGCGCCCGGCAGGCGTTCCACCCGCGACAGCCAGCGTCGGCACGCCCATCCATACGGCGCTCCAACTGGTGGTAGCCCCGTTGTAGGGAAAGGTATCAAGGCAAATATCGACCCGGTGGTGCAGCTCGTGGTAGACCTTCAGTCCGCCACGACCATGCCAGAGCAAGCGCTCACGTGCAATGCCTTCCTGCGCCAGCCACTGCATGCACTGCCCGTCCTCGGGGCCGCCCTCAATCAGTAATTTGGCTCCAGGCAAGGCGCGCAAAAGTTCTGCCCACCAATGCACGACCGAGGGGTTGATCTTGCTGGGTCGATTGAAACTGCCCAAGGTAAAGAAACCATTCGTCAGCGCTGGCAGGGGGCCGACCGGTGGAACGTCGACGTGGGGCCGAAAAGGAGCCAGGGCGGGCAATCGCACAATGCTCTCCGAGAACTGGTCGTCAAATTGCTCAACCGGCAACACCTGCGAGTCGGCCAAATAGTAGTCCATCGCCTGCAAACCCGTGGTGCCGGGGTAACCCAGCCAGCTCACCTGCACGGGTGCCGGCTTATGGGCGAACATCAGCAGCCGATTCAAGGCGGTATGGCCAGACAGGTCAATCAGGATGTCGATGCGGTCTTCGCCAATTTGCTTGGCCACCACGGCATCCGGCAACCCAACCACCGAGTGCCAATGGTGAAACAGTGTCTTGAGACGCTGCGTCTCGCTGTCTTGTGCTGCATTGTTGTAATAGGCATGCAGTGAAAAGTCGCCACAACCCGCCAGGCACTCCAGCGCGGGCCCGAGGAATTGGGCGACGACGTGGGCACGGAAGTCACCCGACACAAACCCCACCTCAAGCTTACGAGCCGGCTCACGCGAGTTGCTGTGCCGGGGCCACGAAGCGCGCAACGGAGTCTCAAACTTGTCGGCAAAACGGCAATGTTCAGCGAACAGCACCCGGGCATCATGCTCTTCACTGTGGCTCAAACCAAACAGCAAATTACTGAACCGCGCACTGCGATCAGGCGCCCCCTCTGGACCAATTTCGGTGGCACCACGAAAACTCTTTATCGCGTCAGACAAGCGCCCGAGAGCCCATTGTGAACTGCCAAGGTTGCTGAGAAAGACATCGCAATCCGGGACGATGGACAGAGCGGCCAGATGGTATTTCTCGGCCTCCGCAAAGCTTCCCAACGCCAGCAGCGCATTGCCCAGGTTGTTCTGCGCACTCGGGTACAGGGGCCTGAGCGCGAGAGCTGCTCGACTGTGCTGCTCTGACTCACGGTATCTGCCAAGCTCCAGACAAACCAGTCCCAAATCCCGGAGGGTTTCGGGCGAGTCCGGCTCCATCGCCAAGGCAGTCTCGAAACATTCGATCGCCCCCTGACGCAGTCCAAAATTGAGCAAGACATTGCCCTTGCCCCGATACGACACCACATGAGCCGCGTTCAGAGCCAGAGAGCGCTCAAAGCTCGCCAGCGCAGCGTCGAGGTTTCCCTTGGCGCCCTCATTGGCGGCGACACAAGCGTGCGCATCGGCTGACCTTGGGTCCGTTTCGAGGGCACGCTGAGCGTGCTGCGCCGCCGCATCAAGGTCGCCCTGAGCGCGAAAGATGGCAGCCAAATTGGTGTGCGCCTGCAACAAATTCGGGGCCACTTCCAGCGCAGCCATGTAATGGGCGCGAGCCTGTGGCCACTCGTCCATGAACGAGTAGAGGTTACCCAGGTAAAGCTGAAACGAAGCGTTCCCAGGGTAAAGAGCGATCCCTCGGGTGATTACCTCACGGGCACGGTTCAGGTCCTTGGTTTGAAACAAGGCGTGGCACAGTTCGCCAAAGAGGGCTTCAAAGTCAGGCTTTAAGTCGAGTGCCCTTTGAAAGAATTCGCCAGCCTTTTCAAACTGCCGCAAGTCGGCAAAAGTCTGGCCGACCAGGTAGACCGCATCAAAGCTGTCGGGTTTAAGTTGCACGGCTATTCCAAGCGCCTCTTCAGCCGCTTCAAGCTCACCAAGTTCTTTCAGGACAAACCCCAAACTGGTATACGCATCGACCGAATTGGAGTCCAGGTTCACGGCTTCGCGGTAGCAAGCAAGCGCCTTGCGCAATTCACCCTGGTTCAGGAACTCATTGCCACGCTTTCTTTGGGCCACGCTCGCAGCGAGCGGATCGACCTCGGTGAGTTCTGCTGTCGCGGCGCCATCCGCGCCTGTCTTGTTTCCCGCAAAAAGGCGGTTGAACCATTTGCTCATAGGGCTCACATTTCAAACGGTTTGGTTGGTACCCCATGGCAACAATCCACCTGTTGCGGCGGCTCACCTGCCGAATTCAGCTTCTGCCGCCACATTGCCATGAAAGCGTCTTCCAAGCTGCGCGCAAATCGCGGGGCATCGAACAAGGCGGATGCGATCGCCCGCTGGCGCAAGGTCTTTCTCAAGACCATCAGTCCCTCAAAGTCTGCGGCATGCGAGACAGCTTTGGCAACGTAGTCGAGTGCGTCACTGGCAATCCAGTCATCCAGTCCAACGCAAGTGAGCATGGCCGCCCCCTGCCTGGCAATCAGCGTATTGCCTGCGCCGAACGTCAGCGTTGGCACGCCCATCCACAAGGCCTCGCAGGTGGTCGTGCCGCCGGTGTA
>CAYHDD010000062.1:6015-9811 GCA_964355195.1 uncultured Rhodoferax sp.
GTCAACTTGGTTCGCGACTGAAAACAACCGAACGTGACGAACCCATTGCGCGACGCTGGCAAGGGACTGATTGGGACCACCGGGCTGGGCGCGGTGAAGCACAGCCGGGTCTGCGGCAAATAGTGCACAGCCTCGGTGAAGTAGCGCTGGTTGCGGGGCGGCAAGCTTACTGGATCAGCCAGAATGAAATCCATCCCCGGCACACCGGTACTGGCCCAATAGCCGAGCCAGCTCACCTGTACGGGCGCTGGCTTCAAGGCAAACACCGGCAACAGATTACCCTCGGTATGACCGTTGAGATCAACCAGGATGTCAATCCGATCTGCACGAATCTTCTCAGCGGCCCGCGTCTTCTCCATGCCATGGATGTTCTCCCATTGGGCAAAATACTGTCGAACGCGAAGGGTCAGTTCATCGTCCCTGGCGCTCGTCGCATAGGCCACCAGTTCCACCTTGGTCGGGTCGATATTGGCCAACACACTTTCCAGGAAATATCCAACAGGATTGTTGCAGAGCTTGCCCGACACCAAGCCGATGCGCAGCCTGGAACTGGTCCGGTCATCGCGACTGACCAAGTGCTCGGCGAAGGGCGCATCGGCAAGGCGCGCTACGGAACTGCCAAAGGCGCACGCCGCCTTGAAATACGCGTCATTGGAGGTCTCAGGGTCGACGCTCAGGGCATAGAGCAAATTCCCGTGCGCTTCCATGGACTGCGGGTTGAGCACAATGGCGCGGTGAAAACTGGAAATAGCGTCAGCCAAGCGTCCTTGCGTCACCAAGATTCCGCCAAGATTACCGAGGTAGACATCAGAATCCGGCTCGATCAACAAGGCCGCCCTGTAGCAGGAAGCGGCCTCCACCAGCCTGCCCAGGTGCTTGAGTGCCCGGCCCAAATTGTTTTGCGCCATGACCAGGGTCGGACTCAGTCTTAGCGCAGTCCTGTAACACTGGGTTGCCTGCTGCCACTCTTCGATCAACGAATGAAGATTTCCCAAATGAAAATGAAACATGGGATTCTCAGGAAAGCGCGCAATCCCGACGGCGATGACCTCACGCGCTCTGCCATGGCGTGAGCTTCAGACAACGCTTGGCTCAATTCACCATAGAGAGCCTCGAAATCCGGTTGTAAATCCAGCGCTCGTTCAAAATACTGCACAGCCTTTTCAAACAGACACGACTCATTGAAAATCTGACCAAGTAGATAGACCGAATCAAAGCTGTCCGGCTTGAGCTGTACAGCTGTGGCAAGTGCCTCTTCAGCCGCCTCAAGCTCACCAAGCTCTTTGAGCGCAAACCCCAAACTGGTGTGAGCGTCGGCCGAGTTGGGGTCAAAGCCAGCGGCCAGACGGTAGCATTCAACGGCCTTGGGCAAGTCCCCCTGATCCAGGAATTGATTACCAAGCTTTCGTTGTGCAATGCATTCGGCCAGAGGATCGACATCGGCCAGCGACGCCGTCGCGTCGACTTCGGCAACTGATCTCTTCCCCGCAAAAAGGCGCTCGAACCACTTGCTCATGGGACTTGGGACGGAAACTGACGGATCACAGCTGCTTGACCAACCACTCCGTCAGTTCATCGGAATACTTCGCGTCGTAGCCGGCGTCCTTGAGCGCCCACTTGAAGCTGTTGGCCAACTGGGCCTTGGTGTAGACGTTCAGCTTGTTGGCTGCCTTGAACTGATTCACACGGAGACTCAGTTTGCCAAGCACCTCGTTCGTCTTGATGGCAAATTTCTTTTCGTTTCGCTGCATATCCAATGGCATTCTGGCCATGAAGAAGGCGGCCAGCTCAGTACCGAACGCATTCGCAGCCTTTGCGTCAAACCATCCAAACAGCATATATCCCCCGTTTCATTCTGGTAAATTCCAAGCCGACAACATTTCCGAACTCAGTTTTCGTGCACGTATGCTATCTGCAATTGCCAGGCAGACACCGAAAGTCAAAACAGTGTGGCCGATCCACCGGCTTGGAGCTCCTGGAATTGGCAACCGGCGGCCACCGGTCAAGCAAAGGCCGGCTTCAACAGTGCACGCTGTGATGCGCTGGGAGCCTGCTTGAACGCCAGTGCTGCAATAGCAAAATCTTTGGCAGGCGGATTGATCCGTACTTCTGCAAAACCGGCTTCAAGAAGTACGGCGCGCAGTGAGCTGGGTGTGAATCCGGTCTTGTGCGCGTAGAAGTCCACGCCACTGGCGGCTATTTGCTTGCCCCAGCCATACATCACGTCGTGAACCGTGATGGGTCCTGCGGCTGATTCATACAGAACGCTGTGGATGTCGTTGCCATTGGCTACGCAATGCTGCATGACCTGCTGCATGTCGGGTACATGGATTTCCGCAAACCCATCGGACTTGAGGACATGCGAGAAGCCGGCGAGCACCTTGGCAACATCGTGCCGGTAGTAGTGCTCAAGGTTGTGTGAACAGTAGACAGAATCAAACAGACCGCCTGGCAAGGTATCGAGTTGGCGCGCATCCAACACGATATCTGCACCCGTCAACGGATCTATGTCCAGCAACAGATGCTCCCAGCCCCGGTACCAGGTCGGTATCGGAATCTGCTTGCTGCCACCCCCAACATTGAGAAGACGCGCTACGCCACTCTGGCCCGGCACTGAGTCAGAGGATTCCGGCTTCTTGCGCCTCAGGATATTTTTCATCACGTTAAACAGCATCATGTCCCTGCTCGGCCAATAGTTGTTTCTTCAACCCATCTGCCAATCCCGCCCGACAACGCCTGCATTGGCAAGGCCAACAGACGCCGTCCAAAACGCGCTCTCGCTTCGCCATCGTACAACACCACGCCCCAGGCGCCGCTCGCTTACAATCTCCGAAAGATCACGAAAAACACGATAAGTCGTCGCTAGACTCCGATATTTCAAGGTAATCATTCAAAATGATTCAACGCGAACGCCACCTAAAACAGGTCGCACATAGACTTACACAATTTCCGGTCGTCGCTTTGCTGGGTCCGCGTCAAGTCGGAAAAACCACGTTGGCGCGTCAGTTGGCATCGCAGTGGCCTGGGCCAAGTCACCACTTCGACCTCGAAGACCCAGACGACCAGGCCCGGTTAAGTGATCCGGCATTTGTACTGCGCCCGTTGACGGGGCTGGTGGTGCTCGACGAAATCCAGATCCAGCCCACGCTATTTCCCCTGTTGCGCGTGCTGGCCGACCGGACCGACACGCCAGCGCGCTTTTTGATCTTGGGCAGTGCCGCACCCGAGCTATTGCGCAACACGTCGGAGAGCCTGGCGGGCCGGGTCAGTTTTTGCGAGCTTGACGGACTCAGCCTGGACGAGCTTGCGCCCGATCAACTCGATGAGCGCTGGTTGCGCGGCGGCTTTCCGCGCGCTTTTTTGGCGGAGAACCTAGACACCAGCCGCAGATGGCGAGAGTCTTTCATACGCACCTACCTGGAGCGGGACTTGCCCCAATTGGGTATCCGTTTGCCAGCCCTGACATTGCGCCGCTTTTGGACCATGCTGGGCCACTACCACGGGCAAACCTGGAATGGCAGCGAACTTGGGCGCGCCCTGGGGGTGAGCGACAAAACGGTGTCACGCTATCTGGACATTCTGGAGGGCACCTTCATGACTTGGCGACTTCGTCCCTGGCATACCAACCAGGGAAAACGCGAAGTCAAGGCACCCAAGGTGTATCTGACCGACACCGGCCTCCTGCACAGTCTCCTGGGCATTTCGGGCTCACATGATCTGTTGGCGCATCCGAAATGCGGCGCCTCATGGGAGGGAATCGCACTTCACGAAAGCATTCGACATACCGGCGCCACAC
>CAYHDD010000063.1:0-9788 GCA_964355195.1 uncultured Rhodoferax sp.
GCCGCGTCTGTCGGCCGATTGCGAAATCGCTCGTGTCGGGGTCGGACGAAGTAGCTCGTCACCGTCGATCTTGAACACGCTGACGGAACGGGTAAGGCCCTCAGTTTCCTCCTCCAGAGACGCGGCTGCTGCCGTAGCCTCTTCCACCAGAGCCGCATTTTGGTGCGTAACGCTGTCAATTTGGTTGATCGCCTGGTTCACCTGTTGAATGCCAATGCTTTGTTCAGCCGTGGCTGCTGTGATTTCAGACATGATGTCGGTCACGCGCTTTACCGCGTTCACAGTCTCTTCCATGGTCTTGCCGGCATCATGCACGAGACTGGTACCGGCATCAACCTTGCTTACTGAATCGCCAATGAGGGTCTTGATTTCTTTCGCAGCAAGGGCACTGCGTTGTGCCAAATTGCGCACCTCTGCCGCCACAACCGCAAATCCTCGACCTTGTTCGCCGGCGCGTGCTGCCTCAACAGCCGCGTTCAGAGCAAGGATGTTGGTTTGGAAGGCGATGCCGTCAATCACGGAAATAATGTCGACGATCTTGCGCGAAGATTCATTGATTGAGCCCATCGTTCCGACCACCTGCAAGACTGCCGCCCCCCCTCTTTCCGCTACCACACTGGAGTTGTACGCCAGTTGGTAGGCCTGCTTGGCGTTCTCCGCGGTCTGCTTAACCGTGGAAGTCAGCTCTTCCATGCTCGCCGCCGTTTCTTCGAGGCTTGACGCCTGCTGTTCTGTTCGTTGCGACAAGTCCATATTGCCAGCAGCGATCTCTTTGGCGGCGGTGTTGATGGTGTCAGTTGCCTCCTTGATCCGCACCAAAATTTCTTTGAGCTGATCAGAGGTCGTGTTCGCATCATCCTTCAACTGGCCGAATGCACCCTCACATTCGGCCGTGATGCGGTAGCTCAAGTCTCCACGGGACAAGGAACCCAGCATTCGCATCACCTCCTGCAAGCCGCGATCAGTGGTTTCCAGTAACTCATTGATACTCTGCGTCATCTGTAGAAAGAAGCCTTTTTTGCCCTGTAGGGCGATGCGACGGGTGAAGTCGCCGCGGGTGGCTGCCGCGACAATATCTGCGATCTCTGCTTCGACCGCCAGTTCTGTCGAGCGGTCCAGCCACTCCACCGCCGAGCCCAAGTGCTCGCCGGCTTCGTTGACGACCGCACTCGCCGTAAGCGCAAAAGTACGCCCGCCCATTTTGATCACTGCCTTGTGCGATCCGCGTAAACGATCGAGCATTTGTGCCTGGTGAGCAGGGTTCTTGTGAAACTGGTCAATATTGGCGCTCACCAGGTTACTGGCATCAAAGTCGGGAAAATCTTTACGAATATCGTCCTGCGCCAACCTGAACATGTCGACAACCGCCTTGTTCGTGTAGATGATATTGCGATGCTTGTCAGCAATCATGACGTTGGTGCTGACGTTGTCAAGCCCGACCTTCACACGTTTCATCTCATCGGCGCTTCGGTGCGCATCAGAGACCTCGAAGCCCATACGGATCTGCAAACTCTTGATGGCATACATCAACAAGCCGGATTCATCTGCACGTTTGACTTGGATGAGGTCTTGGTAATGCCCTTGGGCGATACGATGGAGTTGGCCGCGTGCGGTGCTCAACAAGACAACAATGTAGCGCGCCAGAAATACAGCCGTCGATACGGCCAGCAGCAATGAGACAAGCGAAACCAGCAGTTGCACGGTGTCCCACTTCGTGGCTTCTTCAATTGCTGCCTTATTTGCCTGCTTGATTCCTGCCAGCTCATGCTCTCTCAGTGCCGTAGACGCCATATTCGTGGCCTCGAAACGCGGATTGACCTTGAGCAGCAGAGTGCGTACGGCCTCGTCGTAATTGCCATCCAGGAGCATCTGCCGCGCCGGGGATATGCCTTCACCGAGGTAGGATTCCCGGGCTCGCTTCAATTCTGCGACCAGGGTTCTGCCTTTTTCCGAATGGGTGTTTGTCTCAAGCACTTTTACCAATTCACCGCTCCTGTCGTGGTTGGCCAGCATGACATCGGTATGCCTGGTCAGCGGGTGATCGTGCAGTTTGGCGTACTTGCCACTCGGATCATGCTGCAATGCCAGCAATAGCTGCGAACGACTGTCCGACATCAGGAGTTGCATCGCACCAGCGCTCAGGCTCAATTCCACGCGCCGAGTCACAATGTCGGCCATTTTCGCCTCGGTTTGATCCGCTGCGTAATGAGCAATCAGGTTATTCACCAGCAAGGCCAAGATCATCACCAGGAAGGCCAGATAGATCTTGGCCTTTTCGTTGAGCTTGTCCAGTATCGGCAGCAACGAAAACCAGCTGCCAGCACTGATCGCTTGGCCCTCCTTGATGCGCAACCTGCCCTGTTTGCCATCCCGAAACAGCCGATAAACCGCATCATGAGCTTGGATCTGAGATCGTGTGGGCTTGCCGCGCACCGAGAGGTAGCCGACCACACTGCCAGACTCAAAAATGGGCGTGACATTTGCCACGACCCAGTAGTAGGCGCCGTCTTTGCGGCGGTTCTTAACCACCCCGGTCCATGGTCTGCCCGCGCCTAGCGTGCGCCAAAGGTCTTCAAACGCCTCGGGTGGCATGTCTGGATGGCGCAACAAATTGTGGGGCTGACCGATTAACTCCTTTTCGGTAAAGGCACTGGCCTCAACGAAGTCTGAATTGACGTAGGTGATGATCCCTCTCAGGTCGGTCTTGGAAACAATTGAAGCGCCGTCTTTGAGTTCGTGTTCAACATTGGTTACCGGCAAATTGGTCCGCATTCCAGCTCCTAATCCGGGTCGGCAGACCACTCGCTGAGCACCTGCAACCGTTCAACTTGAGTTTGCAACAACTGCAGCTCAAGCGGAAAATGTATCGGCCTTGCGAGCGTTTTCAGCTCTGGAGAAGAAGGCAATAAGGGGTCTATTTCGATGGTTCATCGCCACCCATACAGCTGACAATTTGTGTCGATCTGCACAAGTGCAGACAGAGCCGGGGTTCTTCCGGACCCTATTGCGTTGGTTGTCCCCGCCTTGCTTCAGTTCAAGATCGTGTGCGAATCGCACGCTGCATCTGATGGATGCTCTTCACCAGTTCCGCAGAATGCAGAAACTCAACCAGCCGCGACAGCCTTGGCAAATTCAGATGGCTACGAAGGTGGAATAACTCGGCGCTCGAATCGGCTTCAAGATCGATCGTCGAAAGATCAGTCACACTGCCAAGTGCCAGTCTTTCACCCAAACGGGCGCAGAGGTAGCACAAGGCGAGTCGCACGCCGCGGTTCGGCTCGATTACTCCAGTTGGCGTCACGAGCATCCGGTCGATGTCTCTGACGTCCTCAATCAGGCTAGGTGGCAGTTTCCACTCGTGCATCAGGAGGCTACCAATTTCGGTGGCGCTCAGCCCCAAACGCACCTGCTCTGCACTCGTTCTTTCAATCAGACCGTTGCCTGGACTCCACAGAATACAGTCGTACGGCATCAACGAGGCCGTAGCAAGATGGCCCAAGAAGGACAACACGACCTGGGTGACGAGGGCCCCTTGCTCAGGCAACTCGAGTCGAGCGCACAACCTGAAACACAGCTCGCCCGCCAGTGCGCTTGCACCCAACACCACGTCGAAGACTTTCCTGCGCTCCGGGCTGTTCGCCTTGAAAGACTCATCGAGCATGTACTGCAGGCAGATGCTGCGAACTCCGTTCAAGCCGAGAAAGGTCACAGCTTGCCCAATGTTGACAACCGGCTTGCGCAAACCGTAGAAGGGAGAATTTACCCGCGCCAGCACCTTGGCAGCGATCAGCGTCTCGCCCATGATGAGATCACTGATTTCGTTCGAGTTTGCGACCTCCAGGAGTTCTGGGGACACGAGTTTGTGAAGCGACGGCGGCGGATGTGGAACCCCGCGCAGATTCACCACAAGGGCCTGACGGCGCTCAGCCGAAAGGTAGTCCCTGTCGACAAATCGGAATGCTGCCAGGTCAGTCGGCATAACCAGACCTTGTGCCGGCGCAGGTGACGCTTGGGCAGCCTCAGCAGACGCTGAAGTCCGATGACCTTCGCGCACACCCGAGCGAGGCAAAGCAAGCGGTCTCACCGACCGATTCCTTGCAGGCGACTTCTGGAGATAGTAGATTGCCACGATTGCAGCAATGGCCAGGATGATGATCAGAAAAGTCACGTTGCCCGAATCCGCGCTGCTGATGGACTGTCGACGGACAGGGCACAGCGCCACCGATTTTGTTGGTAACCGTCAAGTGCGGTCAAGTCCACGCGACCCGGGAAATCCAGATGCATGATCGGCACCACGTGTGACAGGCTATTCGACCTCATGCAAATCAGTATCGCACTTTATGGAAGAGACACCGACACCAGGCACCGCCCGGCGCTGTCAATTCGGGTTCGCCGGGACACTTCGTTGAATGTGGGTCATCCGAGTTCAGACTGACTTGCCAATCGACAGAACTGAGCGGTTCAACGACAGCTTATCGAGCCATTGAAGTTGCAGGCCCGTGCTAACTTTGATGCACTCACTCGTTCATTCACAAATTACCGGAGGGTATGACATGAAGGACAAATATCGGTCTCCAACAGACATCATTGGAATCCCCTTGGCAATGGGCTTTGATAGTGAGGTGCGGTGATGAGATCCGCACTTTCATTTCAACAACAAATTCCGCTTGCTCTGCCTGCGGACACCGCTCTAGAAGAAGAGTTGATGCTGAAGAAAGCACGGGAGTTATACCGGCGCTCAGGCTTCTTGAACGCAAGATACCCCAGCTTCCTGCGGTTGATGGAGGATCCTATTGCAGGGCGATGCATGCGCCTGAGCGCCACTCATCTGCTGCGCACAGACCTTAGAACTCAGAACCGGCTCCGTTAGAACGCGGAGCCAATAATCGGACAAAGTGCCAGGCGCCACGTGCCATATGGCCATTGAACATTGGATTTCTTACCATGCAGACTGACCTTTTGGCTCGAGAGGAGCCGCAAGCCTACACCTTGCGTCGGATGGCATCGACGCTCGAATCACTGAACGTTCGAATTGCGCGGCTGGCAATTGGGCTCGGGATCTCGCTCGATAGTGATGACGATCTGGTTCGCGCTATGAGCGCAGGTGCCGTGTCATCTGTCGCGCATGAACGTCGCTGCGCCCCGGAGCGCCGAGATTGCGCAGGCACGGGCCGAGGCGCAGACCGCCGACTCTCGCACCAACGAGTGGAGTTACGAGGGCTTCTGGTACTTCGCTACGGCGTCGAAACACGGTGCGTGCAACAGGTGGGCGTTGACACCGCAAGACAAATGCTGATCGAAATTGAGTCCGATCTCGAACGCGGCGGCTTCAAGCCGGGTGTTGATGGCATGAGCTTTGACCGGTTGCCCAAGACCCTCGAAAATTTTTGACGCCAATGGACAGAATTGGCGTCCTGCAAGACGTCGAAGCACATACCAGGAGAAGACATGCTCAAGTCGATTGCCCTTCACCAAAAACTGGAGAATGCCGCTCATAGGCACCAGCTTCTTGCCTCACGCTTCAACGAATTCGCAATGTTCGTCGAGGATCAAGTAACTCAGCAGGCGTTTCAAATCAAAGGCATCGCAGCGTCGCTGCATCTTGATCACGGCTTCTTTAGCACGACTTTTTCGGGTCGCACTTTGAACTTTGTCTTCTCATCAACCAACGGAGAAAACGGAGCGCTGATCGGGAATGTGCAGTGTTACCTGAAAAGGGAATTTCCAGAAACCAGGTACATAGAAATAGGAGAGTTCACCTTTACAGAGAACGGACAAACGAATCTCCTCGAGCCTGAGGTCGACGCTCCCATCACAATCGACGCCGGCATTCCTTCGATCTACGTAGCACTCCACTTTATTGAAGCAAGCCTTTCCAGTACGCCTCGGTCTGGCAGCATCGGATTGGCCGCCAGGTCGGGCGCGCGAGCGGAATCACGAGCCTGAAGCATTCCAAGGGCCGCAGGGTCTTGGCAGCCATGCGAAAAAGAGGAGGCTTTTTGGTGTGGTCTTCTAGGCTTAGGTTCCGATCTGACCTAGGTACATTGGAAGCAGCTCGTATTGCATGTCATCCAAGAGAGAGATTTTGCGCGTTCCACCACATCGAGGCGTATGCATACAAACCCGAATATCGCCATGACCGCGTCGGTTGAACCGGACTTCATACTGACTGACAAGGATTTCTCGAAAATTCGCACGCTGATCTATCAAAGTGCTGGAATAGCCCTGAGCGAGCAAAAGCGGGAGATGGTCTACAGCCGCCTGGCACGACGTTTGCGCAAACTCAGGCTTAAAGAATTCTCCGCCTATCTGCGCTTTCTGGAAAGCAACCCGGCGGGTGATGAATGGCAGTTGTTTACCAATTCGCTTACCACCAACCTGACTTCTTTCTACCGTGAGTCCCACCACTTCCCGATACTGGCTGAGCACGTTCGTGGCAGCACCGAACCGATAACCGTCTGGTGCTCAGCGGCGTCCACAGGAGAGGAGCCTTACTCCATTGCGATGACTCTGATCGAAGCTCTTGGCAGCAATGCCGCCATGTCCCGGGTGATAGCCACCGATATCGATACGCACGTGCTCGCCGTGGGATCTGAAGGTGTCTTCTCAATGGAGCAGGTTAGTAAGCTGACACCCGAACGGCTCAAGCGCTTTTTCTTGAAGGGCGCGGGGACGCAAGTCGGGAAAGTGCGGATACGTCCCGAAGTTTCAGCCATGGTGACGTTTGAGCGACTCAATTTGCTGGACCCCCATTGGTCGTTGAGGGGGCCGTTTGACGCCATTTTTTGCCGCAATGTAATGATCTACTTTGATAAGCCAACTCAAATCAAGATCCTGCAACGGTTTGCTCCCTTGATGAAGCCTGATGGTCTGCTGTTTGCCGGTCATTCGGAAAATTTTTCCTTTCTCAATCAAACGTTCCGACTGCGCGGCAAGACGACGTATGAATTGACCTCCATGGGGGCGAAAGTCGCGGCATGAATTCAGTGGAAATGAAATCAGCTGCAACCCTTCACTACTTTGACCGCGAGTTTGGCATTGCAGCGGTCAAACTGTTGCCTGGCGAGTACTATGTTACTGGTGGAAACATGCTTTTGACGACAGTCTTGGGCTCGTGCGTTTCAGCTTGCGTGCGTGACAGAACTGCGGGCGTTGGCGGTATGAATCACTTTATGCTGCCGGAAGACTCGGAGCCGACAAGGCGCGACGCATGCTCGGCCATGCGATATGGAGCGTATGCCATGGCGATGTTGTTCAGTGAATTATTCAAAGCTGGTGCCAAGCGTGAAAGACTTGAGGCCAAGGTGTTTGGCGGTGGTGCGGTACTGACTCACATGACCAAACTAAACATCGGTGACCGCAACGCGGATTTCGTATTGCGCTATCTGGAAGCGGAGCAGGTCCCGGTGGTGTCTCAGGACCTGCGGGGGAGTCTGCCCCGGCGAATTAACTATTTCCCTTCAACTGGCAGAGTTACGGTACGAAAGCTTCGTCGACAGGAAGATACGCTGCTGGTGCACCATGACGAACAGGCGCTGGCCCAGGCACTGTCCAGAAAACCGTTCGAGGATCGGCGTGCGCGTGTTGATGCTGGCCGCCCTGAAAATCACCCTAACAATAGTACCTGTATCACATGAGCAACAAGAAGATCACTGTTTTGTGTGTAGACGATTCGGCCCTGATACGCAGTCTGATGACTGAAATCATCAATAGCCAGCCCGATATGACGGTGGTGGCGACCGCTTCGGATCCCTTGATTGCGCGCGACTTGGTCAAGCAACACAACCCCGACGTGATGACGCTGGACGTTGAAATGCCACGAATGGATGGTCTTGAGTTTCTTGAAAAGTTGATGCGCCTGAGACCCATGCCTGTGCTGATGGTGTCCTCACTGACCGAACGCGGATCAGAGGCAGCACTGCGAGCAATGGAACTTGGGGCCATCGATTTTGTCACCAAGCCGCGTCTTGGCATCAGGGATGGTCTACTGGCCTACAGCGACCTGATCGCCAGCAAGATTCGAATCGCCGCCGCTGCCCGACTGCTCCCGACAAGACGTGCGTCGGCTAACGGAAAAACTACAGCCGTGGCCGATGCACCGTTATTGCACAATACGCGCCTGAGTAGCGAGAAGCTGATCATCATCGGTGCGTCCACGGGTGGCACCGAAGCCATTCGAGACGTACTGCAGACGCTACCGCCGGACAGCCCGGGCATCATGATTGCGCAACACATGCCGGCCGGTTTCACCCGCTCATTTGCCCAGCGTCTGGACGGGGTCTGTCGCATTGCCGTCTCGGAAGCTGTGCACGGTGAGCGGATACTGCCTGGACACGCCTATATCGCCCCGGGCGAGTTTCATCTCTCATTGCGGCGCAGCGGCGCCAATTACATAGCCCAGGTCGACCAGGAGCCCCCATTCAACCGGCATCGTCCGTCGGTTGACGTCTTGTTTGCCTCTGTGGCAACTTATGCTGGCAAGAATGCCATCGGTGTCCTGCTTACCGGCATGGGTCGTGATGGTGCCGATGGGTTGTTGCGCATGCGTCAGGCCGGTGCCTATACACTGGCACAGGATGAAGCGAGTTGTGTGGTCTTTGGCATGCCACGTGAAGCCATTGCAATGGGTGCCGCCAGCGCGGTGGTGCCACTCAAGGATATAAGCCAGCATTTGATGGCACAGTTGCAGTCAATGGGTGAGCGGTTCAATCGTGTTTGAAAAGCGAAGTTGTGAATGCCTATGCCGGGTGCCTGCATCGCATCTGTCAGTGGCGCTAGGGTTAATCATCTTTATGGAGTGATCGTGGTTGACAAGAATATCAAGATTTTGGTCGTGGACGATTTCCCGACCATGCGCCGGATTGTTCGCAACCTGCTCAAGGAGTTGGGCTTCATCGACGTCGACGAAGCCGAGGACGGCGCTGCCGGTCTGGAGAAACTCAAGGGCGGGAGATACGGCTTCGTAGTGTCAGACTGGAATATGCCGAACATGGACGGTTTGGCCATGCTGCGCGCTATTCGAGCCGACCCAGCACTGGCGAAACTGCCGGTTCTGATGGTCACTGCCGAGGCAAAAAAGGAAAATATCATCGCCGCGGCCCAGTCCGGCGCCAATGGCTACGTTGTCAAACCGTTTACCGCAGTGACGCTGGAAGAAAAGATTACCAAGATATTTGAAAAGATCGAGAGAGAGGGTGCCTAACATGACGCAGGAGCAACTCTCAACAGCGGTCACCGGTGATTCGACCGAGCAACTGGTCAACCGCATTGGACAATTGACACGCCAGATGCTCGAAAGCATGCGCGAGTTGGGCCTTGACAAAGGCATTGCCATGGCAGCGCAGGCCATCCCCGATGCTCGAGACCGACTCGGCTATGTCGCCCAAATGACAGAACGTGCCGCCGAGCGGGCACTGAACGCAATCGATGTGGCCCAGCCGATCCAGGACAATTTGGCCAAGCAAGCCAATGTTTTGAGCGAACGCTGGAATTCGTGGTTTGTTTCTCCCCTGGAGTTGACTGACGCGCGTGATTTGGTGAGCGACACCCGCAGCTATTTGTCGGTGGTGCCGCAGCAAGTCCAGGCGACCAACGCCCAGTTGATGGAGATCATGATGGCCCAGGACTTTCAGGACCTGACTGGTCAAGTCATCAAGAAGATGATGGATATGATCAAGACGATGGAGTCCCAACTGCTGCAACTACTTGTCGACAATTCACCGTCTGAGAAACTGCACGACTTGAGTCAGGGATTGCTGAACGGACCAAGGATTAAACCCGGCACTGCC
>CAYHDD010000064.1:0-8408 GCA_964355195.1 uncultured Rhodoferax sp.
TTGGGCTCATAACCCAAAGGTCGCAGGTTCAAATCCTGCTCGCGCAACCAATAAAATCAACGACTTACGTTGAGAAAACGCCCTCCAAGTGAGGGCGTTTTGCTGTGTAGCCCAAAAATAGCCCATCCGTAGCCAAACTGTAGCCAATGACTGTTCTGGAAATCCGGATTTTGACCATCGGGTTCATGGCCCGGCCGGTTTTCTCCAACTTTCTTGTGACCATCGGGTCCTTCAATCACCGCGAAACCCGCGTCGTTGCTTGATAAGTCACGGAGCCGCGCACCATTTCTGGGCTAGGGCGCAAGCGGATTCTGCCTGAAATCTCATGAAACCGCCGGTTCAGAACAACTCCTCAGCATCTTTCAATCTATGTTGCAAGCTGGCAATAACGTCCAGTGGATGCGTTCCATAGGGCGACTGCGTGTCCGTCCCCAGGCCCACCCACTGCATGTTCAGGCGCTCGTACACCGGCTGCCAGTCCTCGCCTTGGCGCAGCAGTAACTCGGGGTTCGGAAAGTAGTGCCCGTTGCGCGTCCGGCGCCACAGCTTGCGTGCCGGTTGGTAGGTGCTGTCAACTTCCCCGCGCGCCAAGACCTGGTTGACGTAGCTCCGTTTGCGCCGACGCTCCTTCCACAAGTGAACCGGAAGGGAGCCCAGAACTTGATGCAACTGCTCGGCAAAGAAGCCCTGGGCATACTTCCAGGGCGGGTGATCGCGCCAACAGCAGCGCGACCACTGCGTCTTTATCCCGGCCAGCATCAGGCTTAGCACCCAGTACTCACCCTGGTGACGTTCGACTCGCACCAGTCTGGCGTCAACTTGTACGTCAACGGTTGCCGAGGCGATGCGATCAAACAGAGCTGCAACCGATGCCTTTGCAAAGATCGGATCTTCGATGGCACGGCAGAGTGCGTGTTGCCAGGGTGTCTGTCCGAATTCGTCTTCCAAGCCTGGATTGGCACCGCGCAGTAGCAAAGCGTCGACAAGAGCCAAGTTGCCTGACCGCGCCGCGAGCATCAGTGGACTCGCGCCCACGAGCGTTTTGTGGTCCACGCCATATGCGTCGCATTGCCGCAAAATCTCTTTGAAGTTCCTTGCCGCGTAGGCTTGCAGGTGGCGCTGGCGCAGTGAAAGAACCGAGCGGTGAGCTAGCTCCGACCTCTCGTGATAGTCGGCCATGTAGACGCCAAGCCGGTGCGGGTTGCCAATCCAGTTGAACTCCCCATCCAATACAAGGTTGCATGCGGGCTGAAAATTGACCTTTGACAATTTTTCGATCCATGCCTGCTGGCCATGCCAGAGCGCGTAGTCAAGCAAAGCCTGGCGTGGCTTGGCACTCGGATTGGTCCGGTCAAGCGCCTTGGCCGAATAATCCTGCATCAGTGCTTGAGACCAAGGCGTCCAGGGTGGGACTTTGAACTGAAGGAAGGCGTCGCGGATGCGCTGGGCCTGCTCCTGCTTGCCCTGGAGCTCAAGTTTTCGAGCTTCCTGGGCCCATTCCTCCCTGCTTGAAGTCTGAACAGTGTCTGCCCGCGCCTCGCCCACGTGCAGTTCCAGTAGCGTCAGCAAAGGGTGGCCGGTATCGGATTCGATGACCGTCAAACTGTGAACGGCGCGCGTCATCGCCACATACAGTGCGTTGACATAGAACTTGTACAACTCCAGTGACTTGTCGCTCTTGTCCCTTGCCCGGCGGTAGTCAAGATGGTCCTGTGCCAGGTCGCTGGAACTGACGCCATCACAAACCTCAGCATATGCGACGCGCTGGCCCGAGACGATCTCAAGCAAAATCACATGGGGATACTCCAACCCCTTGGCCTCGTGAACTGAGAAGACCAGGGGAGTCCTGAAGCGCGCCCGGGCCATCGGCTTGTCCTCGTCGCGAAGCACAATTACCGCGTGTTTGACGGAGGCCTGGGAGACAGCGTCAAGCTGCTTGACCACTGCCTCCTTGGCTGCAAGCAGACGCACCTCGCCAACCTCAGCACAGGCGCTTTGAACCAAGAAATTGCTCTCCCGGTCAATCGAGCCAAAACGAGCCTGTTTGATCTTGAGGAGCTTGTTGGCAATGTTGGTGACGGCCTGAGTGTTCCGAAAGTTTGCTTGCAGAACATGCAGTGCCTGGCGTTGTGCAACATCGCCCGCCATCCCGCCCCAGAACAGACCTTTGACCGCCGCCCATGAAAAGAAATTCGGATGAACGATCTGATTGGAGTCGCCGCAGAGCAAGAACTGGCCCGGGTTCTTCAGGCATGCCAGCACAAGTGCCAGCAGAACTATCGTCAAATCCTGGACCTCGTCAATCACGATGAAGTCGTAGGTTGCCTTGGCCAGTGGGCGGACATGGTGTGCCATCAGATTCAGGTCAAACTGGCCAGACTCTTCAAGCCACTTGGCGTACCGCAGAAAGAGCCCATGAGCGATCTCGCGCTCAGGCGCCGCGAGCAGACTTTGGCGCGCGCCCAACCCCAAGTAGTCTTGCAGGCTCAGTGGCCCACTGGCTGCGGCACTGATGACGCCCCGAAATTCTTCGAACAATTCGTGTGCATCCACATCTCCAAGTGCCTTGACGGCGGCACGATTGCGATCAAGCCAGCCGCCGAACGCGCTAAAACTTACTTCGCGTCCCTTCGGCACTTGCAAGGTCTCCAGAAACTCTCGATAGCTCAGGAACTCCGGCTCCTGATTTGAATTCTCGTACCCGTGGTGGTCGTAGAGAGAGCGCGCCGATTGCGCCAGGTAAGCTGATTGCGTCACATACATTACTCTGCCGTGTGCTTCGCGCATCTTCGACAGCGTGAGGACAGTCTTGCCCGAACCCGCTGATCCGACCAGTATCAAGGGCGCGTGCAGGCGGCGAACCGCTTCCTGCTCGTCGTCGAAGACGATGGGCTTGTCCAGAAGCTCGAACTCGATCCGACTTGTGTGCAACCAGCGTAGCGCGAAGTCAGTCTTCTCTGGCGTCACCGACGGTGACATGGTCGGTTCATGATCGATCTTGGATTCGTCGACTACTGCCCCTCGCAGGAATCGGGACTTCTCGTAGGCGTGGTTCTCGATCACTTCCAAGGCAAGGCACACGGTCTCGTCGCCATACTTGGCGAACTTCAGCAACAGTCGGTTGGTGTAATCGAGTTTGGCGCGGAAATAGGTTTCGACGTGGAGTTTCTTGACGTCCGGGCTCTTGAAATCGTTGGCTTCAATGGATGCGCGGACTTTGGCAAAGGCGGCCTTGACTCGGCGCAGGTCTAGGTCTTTGTATTGGAGAAGGCGCATGGGTGATGCCTAGTCCGCGCGAAGCATGAGGGCTGGTTTGTCAGGCCTTGCCGCCAGAACTTGGTTCATCGACAAATTCAAACAAGTCGCCGACCCTGACCTCGAAATACTTGCACAGGGCATTGAGGGCGTCAATGTCCACCCGGTTAGCCGTTTCTTGGTACAGGAGGGTAATCGTGTTTCTGTGCAGACCCGTGTCACGCGCTACATCACTGATTTTGAGCTTTCGCTCCCCCATTAAACGCGATAGGTGGCACTTAATCATGTCGCTCTAACAAACAAAATGTCGTTCAAAATAGCAAAACCACTTGACACGTGTAATTTAGCATGGCATAATTACACTCAAGACGATAAAAAGAAAGATAAAACAACTTTTTAGCGTCTTGATTGTCTCACAAACCAAAGGAGAGAGAAAGTGCCAAATTTGACATATCTGACTACGGACGAGCTTTCAGCTCGCATCAAGTATGACCCTCGCACGATTCGCGAACGTCTGAAAGACAGCGTCCTGCTGGAAGGGGTGCACTACTTCCGACCATTCGGCGGACGAAAAATCCTATACCTCTGGGACACGATCGAGCGCGACATGTCGGCCAAGTCCATGACCAGTCCGCTCGGAGCTGCTGGCATCCCGATGGCAAACGGGAGCATGCTCCATGTCTAGTATTCGTGTGCACAAGCCAAACGGGGCGTTGTTTTTTGACTTTCGGTTCCAGGAACAGCGTTGTCGGGAGTACACCCTGGTGCCCGACACCGCTGCCAACCGCAAGAAGCTCGAAAAAGCCCTGACCAAGATCGAAGCCGAGATTGCCGCTGGGACCTTCGTTTATGCGAACTACTTCCCCAACAGCAAGATGCTCAAGCGTCTTGCCGTGGCAGGAGCAGCGGCACAAACATCCGCACAGCAGCCAAGTACGCCTGACGACTTGACACAAAACCAGCCCGCACCCGTCGGCCCCGTGTTCAAGGAGTTCGCCAACAAATGGGTTGATGACCGCAGCATCGAGTGGCGCCGAAGCCATCTCAAATCTCTGCTGTCCACCTTGAACGGTCACCTGATCCCCAACTTTGGGGAGAAGGCGGTCGGCAACATCAGCAAATCTGACATTCTTGCGTTCCGCGCCACACTCGCCAAAGTAAAGGGTCGCGGAGACAAAGAAGGGCTCTCACCCAAACGGATCAATGAAATCACTGGTCTGTTGCGTCAGATCTTGAGCGAAGCGGCCGACCAATTCCAGTTTACTTCACCGGCGCTGGGCATCAAGAAGCTGCGTGTGCGCAAGACCGATGTCAATCCCTTCAGTCTGATCGACGTGCAGCGCGTCATGGCCACAGTCCGACCTGACTACAAAGACTACTTCACAACCCGCTTCCTCACGGGAATGCGTACGGGCGAGGTCCACGGGTTGAAGTGGAAGTATGTGGACTTCGATCTGCGCATCATCCGGGTGCGCGAAACCTTTGTCCTGGGTGAAGACGAATACACCAAGACCGACGGCAGTCAGCGCGACATCCAGATGAGCCAGCCTGTCTTTGATGCCCTCAAACGCCAGTTCGAGGTCACCGGCAAAGCCAGCGCGTACGTCTTTTGCAACCAGAGCGGCCTGCCTCTGGACAACAAGAACTTCTCGGACCGGGTCTGGTACCCGCTACTGCGCCACCTCGGCCTCGAAAAGCGCCGTCCCTACCAGATGCGCCACACCGCTGCCACCCTTTGGCTGGCCAGCGGTGAAGCGCCGGAATGGATTGCGCGCCAACTCGGCCACACCAGTACAGAAATGCTGTTTCGGGTCTACAGCCGGTATGTGCCCAACCTCACCCGCCAAGACGGCTCGGCGATGGAGCGACTCCTTGCAAGCCAGCTCTCACAAGGCGAGCTGTTGCCACAAAGCACTTCTGGCGCAACTACTGGCACTTCTTCAGGCACAGCGTCAGGCAAGGACCTGATCCTGTACGTGCCAGCCGCTGAGGCCACGCCCCAAGCCGGACCGAAGACGCGTCGGGATCGGCCGACTCAAGCCAGCGCCAGCCTGAGCGCATAGCGACATCGCCAACCAATCTTCTTTAAAACATTCATCGTTACAGAAACGGACATCCATCATGAACACAAAAGCCATCGCCACCCTCAAGCCCATCACCGTCTTCAGCTTCGAGCAATTGAACAGGACCGGTGTCACACAAGTTTTGCGCAGCGCCGAATTCAGACTCCTGCGCTACAGCCACAATACCCAGACTCGGTGTCTGGAGTTGAGCTGTTTTCGCCAGGGTCAATATGTCAAAGCCAGTCTGCCTGAGATCCATTTCGATGCTCTCAAGCCCTATGTCGGTCAAACAGTTCGGCTCGACTTTCACCCAACCTCGTGCGGATTTGAGCCGGTACTCTCGGTTCGGACCCTGAACCCTGTGCAAAACCCTCAGGACCCACTGGCCACCTATATGCCGCTGTGGTTGCAAAGCTCGCAGCAAGCCCTCTTCGGAGAATTCTGCCGCCTGGTCAGTCAGCTTGACGCGCCCTACCGGGAACTGGTGCAGCAGGTGTTTGCCGATGAGCGGACCCTGGAAGCCTTCCTGGACCGGCCGGCATCACTCGGGCATCATCACAACAAACGTGGCGGCTTGCTCGCCCATACCGTGGATGTGGCCTTGGACTGCGAACAGGCCTGTGCGCGCTATCCCGGTGTCAACACCAGTTTGACCATCACCAGCGCCTTGCTTCATGACATTGGCAAGTGTCAGGAGTATGTGCCTCGTGCACGAGGCGGGTTCGGGCGCAGCCAGATGGGTGAACTTGAGATGCACAAGACGCAGGGCGTGCGCATCGTCACACTTGCAGCCCATCAATGCCAGGCTAATGAGCTGATGGTCAGCGAGATTTGTCATCTACTGGTGGCTTCCAATGGCCAGGAGTACATGGGACTGCCCAGACTCAAGATGGCCGAGGCCAGCATTCTTCAGGCAGCCGATGGCCGCTCCTCGGCCGTCGAGCTCTACCAGAGCGGTCATGCCAGCACCATGAACTGGCAGCGCTTTGGTGGTTCCTTCCGATCGACAGAACTCTCTATCGGAGCCCAATCATGATTGAACGTCCCACCAATCGGATCACCAGCGCCGACTTTGATTTTGACATCGACGTTGAGACAGCCGCCGCTGAGGAATCACCGGCACGCAAAGCACGCAGGGCGCCATCATGCAAAACCTTGCGCACCCTCAACGCAATTCAGCTCGACCGGCTGGAAGGACTGATCAGCCAGTTCAAGAACCGCGACAAGAAGCTGGTTTACGTCAACGCTTTGCAGCATGACGATGACGCGCAACTGATCTGGGTCACTCGCCTCAAGCGCGACCGCAATGGCGTCGCCAGAATCATTCGCAATGCCGAGAAGCTGACGATGGCCTTGGGTCGTAACTACAACAAGGCGTTCAGCAAAGAGTTTGGCCCAGTCGTTGATGAACACAGCGCGCTGGACTTGTTCCTGACGGCGTGCAAGCGCCTGCCAGGATTTGAGGAAGCGTCCGGGCGGCGTTTGAAAGAACGGTCATTTGTGCCGGTGACGAAGGCAGCGGTGCCACCGATTCCCTACGATGGTTCTGAACCACCGCTGGTGTTTGAGTCACCTTTGCTCGATCAATCTGAGATTTTGCCCAGTGCGATGGTCAATGCGTTGGCGATTGGCAGCACCGGCTCCGGCAAGACCGTCTCGTTCATTCTGCCGACCTTGATGTCGATGCTGGCCTACCGTCTCTCCGGTGGCAAGACGGCAAGCCTTCTGGTCATCGATCCCAAAGTCGAGTTGCTCTCTCGCATTGAGGACAAACTCGCCGAGCTCGGTGAGCTTGACCGCCTGGTGGTGCTTGGTCGCTGCGACCCCATCAACTACTTTCAGGAGGGCGATGGGCTCAGCGTGAGCGACCGTTTTGAGAAGGTCAAGAGCTTTGTCCCTGTAGCTGGCAACAGTGCAGAAGACAACCGCTGGCAGATCTTTGCCGAACAGCTGATCTTGTCCTTCTTGAAGGACGATCAGAAGTTTGCCGATGTCTGTGGACTGCCCCTTTTGGAGAGCGTGGCGGCACTGGTGACGGGTGATGATCGATACCTGGTGCGCAACCAGTGGGTCGCGCTGAGAAAGCTCCTGCTATTGGGTTTGGAGGATGGGCTTAAGCTGCGGCACATCTGCGACGTCTACGATCTCCTGACCGGCTGCGTGGGTCTGACCAAGCTCGATCGCCCCTTTGTGCGCTATGTGACATTGAAGGATACCGATCAGTATTTCTATAACGCACGCGGTGCCTTGAGCATTGTCGATGCACTGGGGAGCGAGGAGATCGAGCACATCCTGGATTTGAGTGTGCGACGGGGTTTGCCGAGAAGAAACCGAACCGATGTGGCCGCTCTGGTTGAGTGCGGCGCGGTGCTGGTCTTTCAACCGCGTAACAGCGCCACCCACGATCTGGTCGGTGGGGCTTTGAAGTCGCTGTTCTTTCGATCAGTCATGGAGCGGGAAGACATGACTCGACCCATGGGCTACTTCTGTGACGAGTTCCAGCGCTACATCACCACTGACCCCGAGACCGGTGAGCATGCTTTCCTGGACCGCTGCCGCGCCTACCGGGTCAATAGCTTTTTGGCGACGCAGTCGATGGCTGCCTTGTTGGCTGCGACCAGTCGTAGGGCCAATTCGGCCGGCACACTGGATTCCATCCTGGTCAACACACCGACCAAGGTTTGCTTCAGGACCACGGATCGCGCTGCGGTTGTCACGATGAGCGCTTTCATCCCGAAAGACCCGCGTAGCGATCAGCATGTCCTGAATTGCCGGCCACCGTCGGCACTGAAGACGGGGGAGTACTACTTTGCCTTGGAGCACAACTGGGGCAGGACCCGCTACCAGTTGCCAAAGATCCAAGGCACGAGTGGTCGCGTCGAATCAAACATGAAACAGGGAGGGTAATGTCATGACAGCGAAGATGGAGTTTTCTGCGGGGTGTTTGGAGCTGGGAACGGATGAGGCCAGCGTTTTCTACAAAGGGGCCATGTGTCAGGCAGGTGCCCTGGCGCTGGAGTACCAACTTGATCAGCTGTTCGGGTATTACAAGTACAACCGCATCACGCTGTCGATTGAATCTCCGGGTGG
>CAYHDD010000064.1:8508-9627 GCA_964355195.1 uncultured Rhodoferax sp.
GATCTGATCATGGACAAGATGCTGTTGGAGGCGGGTGGTGCTGACAAGTTGGCTGATCTGGTTCTCGCAAGAGCCCTGTATGTGGAAACGCACTGGGCTGAGCTTGCTGGGCAGTTGACGACTTTGACGAGTGCGGTGGATGCAAATCGCAAGCCCGATTGGCTCAAGCGGGTGCAGAGGTGGGGCCGGTACGCGGACAGTTCAAAGATCGTGACGGAGATGAAGAAGCATTTGAACGCGGTCTTGCAACGTGATGCGCCCATGGATCTTTGTGAGGCTTATGTGCTTTGCTTGATTGATGAGATTGGGGGGGTGATGGATGGGGAGAAGGTTGAGGTTGCAGCGACTGCGGATGCGGTCTCGCCGAAGCACTTGTCGGGTGTCAAATGCTCGTCGGCGCCAACCTTTGCCGCCATCGGCGCCACTTACCCCGCCTTCTTCGCCCCCAGCAATCGATAAAGAGTCGCCTGGCTGGAACCTACAATTTTGGCCACGGCGCGCACAGGCATGCCGCCGTCTATCAGTTTTCTGGCCTCATCCAGCCTCTCTTGGCTCAACGCCACCGGTCGTCCGCCCGTGCGGCCCTTTGCCTTGGCGATTGCCAGCGACACTTGGGTGCGTTCATTGACCAGCGCCTTGTCCATCAGCAC
Organism: uncultured Rhodoferax sp.; assembly: GCA_964355195.1. Classification (GTDB taxonomy): domain Bacteria; phylum Pseudomonadota; class Gammaproteobacteria; order Burkholderiales; family Burkholderiaceae_C; genus Rhodoferax. The sequence continues at coordinate 9,159 of CAYHDD010000064.1, forward strand.
TAGCCTCGACATCACCTTAACCAGATAACGCCCCTCAGGTGTGCTTGTATCAACAGCGTCTTCAATCGCGACAAACGCGATCGACCTGGAGGCCAACTCGCCGAGCAACTCAACCACTCCCTTGATCGACCTGCCGAGCCGGTCAAGTTTGGGCACGATGAAAGTGTCGCCTGCGCGCAATGTGCTGAGCGCCGCTTCCAACTTGACGCCTCTGCTGGTCACATGGTCGGCGTAAATGGTGTCGCATCCCGCCTGTTGCAGAACCGCCAACTGCGTGTCCGTGCTTTTGATCTCAACACCAGGGTGTCGCATGTACCCGATTTTCATCGGGCAATTCTGCCTCACTACTTACCTCGATGTTACCTCATAACTTGCCTCTCATAATTTATCGAGTACAATTTAATTGAGGCAAGTAACAAGGCACACGACATCATGCACGTCGACGAATTCGTTTCAGCTGATCAGGCCC
>CAYHDD010000065.1:0-9577 GCA_964355195.1 uncultured Rhodoferax sp.
CAACCAGTACATGGGCGCCTTCCTGATCCTCAGCGGCTTGATGATTGGCGTCTTCAGCGCGCTCGATGGCATGCTGTTCTACGTGTTCTTTGAAGCCACCCTGATACCCATGTACCTGATCATCGGTATCTGGGGTGGCCCGAACAAGATCTACGCTGCTTTCAAGTTCTTCCTCTACACCTTGCTCGGCTCGTTCCTGTTGCTGATCGCGTTGATCTTCCTGTACACCAAATCCGCTGGCAGTTTTGATATCGCGCTGTGGCACAGGCTGCCCCTGGCAGGCGGCACACAGACCCTGCTGTTCTTTGCCTTCTTCGCGGCTTTCGCGGTCAAGGTGCCGATGTGGCCAGTCCACACCTGGTTGCCGGATGTCCACGTTGAGGCACCCACCGGTGGCTCGGCGGTGCTGGCCGCCATCATGTTGAAACTCGGTGCCTACGGCTTCCTGCGCTTTTCCATGCCGATTGCCCCTGATGCCGCGCGCGAATGGGCCTGGTTGATGATCACCCTGTCAGTGATTGCAGTCGTCTACGTCGGCCTGGTTGCGATGATGCAGAAGGACATGAAGAAGCTCGTCGCCTATTCGTCGGTGGCGCATATGGGTTTTGTGACATTGGGCTTCTTCATCTTTAACAACCTGGGCGTGTCGGGTGGTCTGGTCCAGATGATTGCCCACGGATTTGTTTCAGCCGCCATGTTCCTTTCGATTGGCGTCTTGTATGAGCGGGTGCACTCCCGTGAGATCGCCAGCTACGGCGGTGTCATCAACACCATGCCCAAGTTCACCGCGTTTGCCCTGCTGTTTGCCATGGCCAATTGCGGCCTGCCGGGCACGGCCGGCTTTGTGGGCGAGTGGATGGTGATTCTGGGGGCAGTCAAGGCCAATTTCTGGCTCGGCTTTGCCGCCGCCAGTGCACTTATTTTTGGTGCTGCCTATACCTTATGGATGTTCAAACGCGTCTATCTGGGAGCGGTTGCCAACCAGCATGTGAAGGACCTGACCGACATTTGCAATCGCGAATTCCTGGTCATGGCGCTGCTGGCCATTGCCACGCTCTACATGGGCATCTATCCGAAGCCGTTTACCGATGTCATGGATGCCTCAGTGACTGAATTGCTCAGGCACGTGGCGCTGTCCAAGCTGATTTGATCAGTTTGAATGGGTCAAGTTGAATAGAGAAACAGAAAATGATCGATAAACTCAGTTGGATTTCGGTGTACCCGGAGATCATCCTGCTCACCATGGCCTGCGTCATTGCGCTGGTTGATCTTGGCGTCAAGAGTTCGAGCCGCACCGGCACCTATTTGCTGACCCTGCTGACACTCGCTGTGGTGGCCCTGATGCAGGCGCTCTACGCCAGCAACGGGACCACACTGTACGGCTTTGGGAATATGGTGGTGAGCGACCCGATGGGCAACTGGCTCAAGTGTTTCGCCACGCTGGCGGTGATGGTCACCCTGGTCTATGGCCGACCTTACGCAGCCGAGCGCGGCATGTTGCACGGTGGCGAAATGTTCAGCCTCAGCACCTTCGCGCTGCTCGGCATGTTCGTCATGATCTCCGGAAACAACTTCCTGGTGATCTACCTGGGTCTGGAATTGCTCACCCTGTCGAGCTACGCCCTGGTCGCCTTGCGCCGTGACAACGCCAACGCCATCGAGGCAGCGATGAAATACTTTGTGCTCGGCGCCATGGCCTCGGGCTTCCTTCTCTACGGCCTGTCGATGATGTATGGTGCCACTGGCTCGCTCGACATCAACGCCGTCCTCAGGGCCATTAATTCCGGCCAGGTCAAGCACCAGGTGCTGGTCTTTGGTCTGGTCTTTGTTGTGGCCGGACTCGCCTTCAAGCTCGGCGTGGTGCCGTTTCACATGTGGATTCCTGACGTCTACCAGGGTGCGCCGACGGCCATCACGCTGCTGATCGGTGGCGCCCCCAAGCTGGCTGCCTTCGCGATCATCATTCGCCTGCTGGTTGAAGGCATGCTGCCGCTGGCCATCGATTGGCAGCAGATGTTGATGCTGCTGTCCATAGGCTCGCTGCTGATTGGCAATCTGGCCGCCATTGCGCAGACCAATCTGAAGCGCATGCTGGCGTTTTCCACCATCTCACAGATGGGCTTTGTGCTGCTTGGCCTGATGTCGGGTGTGATCAACGGCAACATCAGCGCGGCCGCCAACGCCTACAGCTCGTCGATGTTCTACGTCATCACCTACGTGCTGACGACCCTGGCCAGTTTCGGCGTCATCATGCTGCTGTCGCGCGAGGGCTTTGAGAGCGAGGAAATCTCCGACTTCGCGGGTCTGAACCAACGCAGCCCGCTCTATGCAGCGGTCATGGCGATCTGTCTCTTTTCCCTGGCGGGCATTCCACCGATGGTCGGCTTCTACGCCAAACTCTCGGTGCTCCAGGCGTTGATTGCGTCGGGCCAGACCATGCACATCGTGCTGGCCGTCTACGCCGTCATGATGTCCTTGATTGGTGCCTTCTATTACCTGCGCGTCGTGAAGGTCATGTACTTCGATGAACCCACCAGCCGGGCCACCCTCAGGGCGCCGCTCGACGTCCGTGCCGTGCTGTCGGTCAACGGTGCCCTGGTGCTGATGCTGGGTATCTTGCCTGGCAGCTTGATGACCCTGTGTGCCAAAGCAGTGGTTCAGATGCTGGGCACCTGATTCGCCTGCGTCCATGGATGAGCCTCACCTGATCGAGGAGCGGCTCTCAGGCCAGGAGGTGTACAAGGGGCGGCTGCTGCACGCTTTTTGCGATACTGTCAAACTGCCAGACGGTAGCCACGCCACGCGCGAATACGTCGTGCATCCAGGCGCGGTCATGATTGTTCCCCTGCTCCAAGATGGCGACGGCGCGCTGCAAGTCGTCCTGGAGCGGCAATACCGCTATCCCCTGGGGCAGGTGATGATCGAGTTTCCGGCGGGTAAACTCGATCCCGGCGAAAGTTCATGGGCCTGCGCCCAGCGCGAACTGCTGGAGGAAACCGGTTACCGTGCCAGCGAGTGGGCGCACGCCGGGCGCTTGCACCCCCTCATCTCCTACTCCACCGAGTTCATCGACATCTGGTTTGCACGCGGCCTCTCGGCCGGTCAAAGTCAACTCGATCAGGGTGAGTTCCTTGAAATATTCAGCGCCAGCCCGGCACGGCTGCTGGACTGGTGCCGCGACGGCCAGGTGACCGATGGTAAGACCCTGACGGCCGCTCTCTGGCTGCAAAACCTGTTGTCCGGCGCCTGGACTTTGGAGTGGAAGGGTGTCACAGCGACACAGCTCGCAGGATAATGAGACGATGAAAGTACTGGATCTGGTGTGCGCCCACGGCCACGTCTTCGAAGGCTGGTTTGCCTCTGAGGATGATTTTCTTGCACAGCGTGAGCGCGCCGTGATCGAGTGCCCGTTCTGTGGTGACGCCCGCATTGCCAAGAAGCTGAGCGCTCCACGCCTGAATCTGGGCAGCGCTGGCACGTCGACGCAGGACGCAGCACGGCAAGAGGTTGTCGGCGCGGCTGGCATGGACGAAGATTTGCAGATTGCCTGGTTGGGGCTGGCGCGACGCATCGTCGCCCAGACTGATGATGTGGGCGAGCGCTTTGCTGAAGAGGCGCGCAAGATTCATTACGGCGAAAGCCAGCAGCGCGGCATTCGCGGCCAAGCCTCGAGGGCCGAAACCGAGGCGCTGATCGACGAGGGCATCGCCGTGCTGCCACTGGACTTGCCCGACTCCCTCAAAAGCCGATTGCAATAGCACCGAATTTATGGAATGGAACTCAGTATGAAGAACACCTACCTTGCTGAATTGCTCAGCTACATGCAGGAACATGGTGGCGCAGAAGCCTCGCGCCAAGCCAGTTTCATCACCGCCTATTTCGAAAACACCGACCCTGACGAATTGGAGGCGCGTGGTCCGGCCACCTTGTACGCTATTGCGAATGCACATTGGCGCTTGCTCGGTGCACTCCGACTAGGACCGGATGCGCGCGTCCGGGTCTTCAATCCAACCTTGGCCGAGGACGGCTTTGTCAGTGAGCACAGTGTCGTTCAAATCGTGCATGACGACATGCCCTTCCTGGTTGATTCCGTCACCATGGCCATCAACCGGGGCAATCGCACGGCGCACTGGATCGTTCATCCGCTGATGAGCGTGGTGCGTGACGATGCCGGAAGAATTCTCAGTGTCTGCAACCTTGCGGCAGCGGCTGCCAACCCTCCCAACGCTGACAACGAGTCACTCATTCTGGTCGAGTGCGACCGTATCGTCAGCGCCGCCGAGCAGGCTGCACTGGCCGCCGAGTTGAGCTGCGTCTTGGGTGATGTGCGTGCCGCCGTCCACGACTGGGCGCCCATGCTGGAGCGCTTGCAGCAGGTCAACGAGGCCGCCAGCAGCTCGCCTCTGCCTGCCGAGAGCCGACACGAGGGTGTCGCCTTTTTGGACTGGCTACAGGATCGCCACTTTACGTTTCTCGGCGCCCGCGATTACGACCTCCAGCGCACGCCGGACGGTGCCCGGTTGACGGCCCGACCCGAGTCAGGTCTGGGCATTCTGCGCGGTGAGCCGCGTACGCCCGAGACCGGTCTGCCAGTCGAAGCGATCGACCTGATTGAATCGAATCAACTGGTCTTGCTGACCAAGGCCATGACGCGGGCCACCGTGCACCGACCGGCTTGGCTCGACTATGTGGGCGTCAAGCGCTTTGATGCATCCGGCCAAGTCGTCGGCGAGGCGCGCTTCCTCGGCCTCTACACCTCAACCGCCTATTCGGCGTTGGTAAGCGAGATTCCCAAAGTACGGCGTCGCGCCGCCGAGGTCTTGGCCCAGGCGGGGGTCGTTCCGGACAGCCACGCTGCCAAGTCACTCCAGTCGATTCTCGATGTTTACCCGCGCGACGAACTGTTCCAGACTGATACGACCACGCTGTCGGAGCACGCGATGGGCATCCTGCGTTTGCAGGAGCGTCAACGCACGCGTATCTTCACGCGGCGCGACCCGTTTGGGCGCTTTATTTCGGTGCAGGTCTTTGTGTCGCGCGACCGCTTCAATACCGAGCTGCGCGTCAAGGTCGGTGCTGAATTGATGAAGGCGCTTGACGGCCAGTCGATTGAGTTCACTCCCATGCTCACCGACAGTCCCATGGCTCGCATTCACTACCTGGTGCGGGCCAAGACGATTGCACCGCAACTGCTCAATCTGCCGGCGCTGGAGGCGCGCATTGCGCGTTTGGCCCAGCGTTGGGAAGACGACTGCTGCAGCGAATTGCTGCGCGCCCACGGCGAAGGCCAGGGTCTGGTCCTGGCGCACCGCTTTGCCGATGCCTTCCCCACCGCCTACCGCGAAGATTTTGCGCCCGCCGTCGCCGCTGAAGACGCTGACGTGCTGGCCTCGCTGTCGCCCACCACGCCACTGGCCGTCAAGCTGTACCGGCCACTCGACGCCAGTGCCGGCATGCTGCGTTTCAAGATTTACAACACCACCAAAGTCGCCCTTTCGGACTCCCTGCCGGTGCTCGAACGCATGGGTGCACGCGTGCTCGACGAGCGTCCCTACTGCATAGGCAGCCCCAGCGCCGCCCTGTGGCTGCATGATCTCGGTCTACAGTTGCCAGTCAGCACCGATCTGGCGACGGTGAAAACCCGCTTCGAGGCCTTGTTCTGCCACGCCTGGCGCGGCGAGGTCGAAAGCGACGATCTCAACCAGCTGGTCTTGAATACCACGCTCGACGCGCGCGCGGTAGCCGTGCTGCGCGCCTACGCCCGCTACTTCAAACAGCTCGGCTTCGCCTTTAGCCAAAACTACATTGAGGCGGCACTCAACCGCAACCCGGGTATCGCACAGGCCCTGTTTGAGCTCTTTGCGGCACGCTTTGACCCCTTCGTCGGCCAAAACGTCTCGGTGGATCAGCGTCAGCAGCGTCAACAGCCGCTGATCGATCAGATCGAGGCTGATCTGCGTGAGGTCTCCAGCCTGGACGAAGATCGCATCCTGCGCCAGTTCTTTGCCTGCGTGCTTGCCACGTTGCGCAGCAACGCGTGGCAGCGCACCAGCAGCGGGGCACACAAGCCCTACCTCAGTTTCAAGCTCGATCCGCGTCAGGTTCCCGGCGTCCCTGAACCCAAGCCGCTGTTCGAGATATGGGTTTACTCACCACGCGTTGAAGGCATTCATCTGCGCAATGGCAAAGTGGCGCGCGGCGGCATTCGTTGGTCAGACCGGCGTGAAGACTTCCGAACCGAGATACTCGGCCTGGTCAAGGCCCAGCACGTCAAGAATACAGTCATCGTTCCGGTCGGCTCCAAGGGTGGCTTTGTGCTCAAGCGCGCGCCTGCTGCGAGTGACCGTGAGGCCTTCATGGCTGAGGGCATCGCCTGCTACAAGCTGTTCCTGTGCGGCCTGCTCGACCTCACCGACAACCTCGTCAAGGGTGCGGTGGTGCCCCCGCCCGAGGTGGTACGCCACGATCCGGATGACGCCTATCTGGTGCTCGCTGCCGACAAGGGCACAGCCACCTTTTCCGACATCGCCAACAGTGTTTCGGCCGACTACGGGTTTTGGCTCGGTGACGCCTTTGCCTCCGGCGGGTCGGTCGGCTATGACCACAAGAAGATGGGCATCACCGCGCGCGGCGCCTGGGAGTCCAGCAAGCGGCATTTCCGAAGTCTGTCGGTCAACACGCAAACCACGCCTTTCACGGTGGTGGGAATCGGCGACATGTCGGGCGACGTGTTCGGCAACGGCATGTTGCTGTCCGAGCAGATCAAGCTGCTGGTGGCGTTTGACCACCGGCACATCTTCATCGACCCGGCGCCCGATGTGGCACGTTCTTATGCCGAGCGGCAGCGGCTGTTTGCGCTGCCGCGCTCGAGCTGGGACGATTACGACAAGAGTTTGATCTCGGAAGGCGGTGGCGTTTTTTCCCGCTCGGCCAAGCTGATCAAGCTCAGTCCACAGGCGCGTGCTGTGATCGGTATCGAGACAGCTGAGTTGACGCCGGTCGAGCTGTTGCGCGCCATTCTGCTGGCGCCGGTAGACCTGCTCTACAACGGTGGTATCGGAACCTACGTCAAGGCCAGCTTTGAAAGCCATGCCCAAGTGGGCGACAAGGCCAGTGACGCCTTCCGCGTCAGCGGCAACGAGCTGCGCTGCAAGGTTTTGGTCGAAGGCGGCAACCTGGGTTGTACCCAAAACGGCCGCATCGAATTTGCCAAGAAGGGTGGTTTGATCTACACCGACGCCATCGACAACTCGGCTGGCGTCGACTGCTCGGATCACGAAGTCAACATCAAGATTCTTCTTGGCAGCGTGGTCGAGGCCGGTGACATGACGCTCAAGCAGCGTAACGACCTGCTTGCATCCATGACTGATGAAGTAGGCTTGCTGGTTCTGACCGATAACTACTACCAGACCCAGGCGCTCGACATCGCCAACCATCACGCGCTTTACTTGCTCGACGAGCAGCAACGCCTGATGCAGTCACTGGAGAGTCATGGGCGCCTCAACCGAGCCATCGAATTCCTGCCGACCGACGAAGACATTGCCTTGCGCAGGGCGCACAAGAAGGGGCTCACCGCGCCTGAGAACGCTGTTTTGCTGGCTTACGCAAAGATGTCGGTGTTCGATGAACTGATCACCAGCAATCTGCCCGACGATCCCTATTTCAATCAGGTCCTGAAAGCCTATTTTCCGAAGGCGGTGGGTGACCAGTTCGGCACCGCCATTGCCAGCCATCCTCTGCGCCGCGAGATCATCGCCACCTTCATGACCAACACCGTGGTCAACCGCACCGGCGCCACCTTTGTCAGCTTCATTGCCTCAGAGGCTGGCGCCGCCGCCGCGGACGTGATTCGCGCCTTCACGCTGGCGCGCGAGATCTTTGGTCTGGAACCGCTGTGGGATCAGATTGACGTGCTCGACTATGTGGTCGACGCAGGCCTACAGCTTGACCTGTTGACGCGCCTCACCAGCATAGCCCAGCGGGCCTCGCGCTGGATGCTGCGCGTGCGCGCGCAAAGTACCGATCTGCCAACGCTGATCCAGTGCTATCAACCGGCGGCGCGAGAGCTGCGCGTCCATCTTGCCGAGTGGCTTCCAGCGAGCGCGCTGGCCAGTTGGCAAGTGGCCAGCGCGAAACTGGTCGAGGCCGGTGTCGAGCGGGGCTTGGCTGACAATCTGACGGCACTCGATTTCATCTTTCCGGCGCTCGATCTGGTGGATCTGGCGCGCCACGCCAGCACCGATCTTCAGCAGGCCGCGCGGACCTACTTTGCCATTGACGCCGAGCTCGGCCTCACAGGCTGGCGAGCCCAGATCGGTCGCCTGCCGACCGACACCCTGTGGCAAACGCAGGCGCGCGCCAGTGCCCGCGACGACGTCTACTCCATCGCCAGCCAGGTCACCCAGGGCTTGCTGTCACGGCAGGAGAGTTTGAGCGCCTGGAGCGAGCGCCACACCGCCGCCATCGAGCGCTTGCGCCGCCTGCTCAAAGACATCAGCACGCAGTCGGCTGACCTGGCGCCAGTTTCGGTGGCGCTACGCGAGCTGCGGCATCTGGCCTGAAAAGCCCCACTCTCATTCCATTTTTCAAATCATTCGTATCCAGGCGTCGAGCCGCAGGCAGTGCTGTAGCACGGCAAGGCGAGACAACAACGACACGGATGATCTGGATATGGAATCAGGCGTTGAACTGGAGGGCGGCCAGACCGGCATAGACGCCAGCGCGTGCCACCAACTCGCGGTGCGTGCCTTGCTCCACCAAACGGCCGTGGTCCAGCACCACAATCAGGTCGGCCTTTTGCACCGTCGCCAGTCGGTGCGCAATCACCAACGTCGTGCGGCCCCGCATGGCTGACTCCAGTGCGGCCTGCACCATGCGTTCGCTTTCGGCATCCAGCGCGCTGGTGGCCTCGTCAAGCAGCAACAGCGGCGGATTCTTCAGCATGGCGCGTGCAATCGCGATGCGCTGGCGCTGACCGCCTGACAGGCGCACGCCGCGCTCGCCCAGAAAAGTGTCATAGCCCTCGGGCAGGGCGTTTATAAAGCCATCTGCAAAGGCCGCTTGCGCTGCCGCACGCACCTCGGCATCAGTCGCGTCCGGTTGGCCATAGCGAATGTTTTCCAACGCGCTGCTGGAGAAGATCACCGCATCCTGCGGCACGATGCCAATGCGCTGACGCAGTTCGTGCAAAGCCATGTTGCGCGTCGCCACGCCGTCGAGCATGATGATTCCGGAAGCCGGGTCGTAAAAGCGAAGCAGTAGCTGAAATACCGTGCTCTTGCCGGCACCGCTCGGTCCCACCAGTGCCACCGTCTGCCCGGCTTTCACAGCCAGAGAAAAGTCACTCAGGGCGGCCTGGTTTGGGCGCGACGGGTAGTGAAAATTGGTGGCGTCAAAGTGCACCGCACTGCCGGCGCTCGGCAGGGGTGCCGGCAGCGGCTTGAGTGGCGAGGTAATCGGTGAGCGGCTCGCCAGCAATTCCATCAAGCGCTCGGTGGCGCCGGCGGCGCGCAGCAGGTCGCCGTAGACCTCGCCCAGAATCGCAAAGGCGCTGGCCAGAATGATCACGTACATCACG
>CAYHDD010000066.1:0-9563 GCA_964355195.1 uncultured Rhodoferax sp.
CGGACCGGTCGATCCACCGGCACCCAAGCCGGTGCATCGTAGGGCCTGCGGGGTGGCGGTTCGATGTCGCGTGTGACGTTGACCGAACGTCCGCTGAGCGCCCCGTTGCCAAACACGATGGAGCGCACCGCCTGCATCAAATCATCGTCGCTGCGGCCTGTGACCAGCAGCAACTTGGCCAGCGGATTGGTGGGATGCGGCTCAATCGAGACCGTCGGCGTCGACGCCGCAGACAAACCACTCAACTTGTCAGCCCCTTGCAAAAAGACTACCGCATTGCCGTCGGGAAGGGCATTGAGCAGCGTGGGGAAGCGTGCTCCGCGGTAACTTGCAAGGTTGCCAAACCAGGACGCCAGCACGCCTGCTGCCCGCAGTGTGCCAAACGCAGGTGTGCTGGAAAATACGAAGGGTAGTTTGACAAGGGCGTTGTCTCGCCGGTCAAAGAATGGTGCAGGCAGGTACTTCAGATCGTTGGTCAACGCCAACGGCGCCAGCGTCAACTCAAGCTGCCCAAGATTGCTGAGTTCCAGCCAAAGCGAGCTGTGCAGCGGATCCTCACACTTGTAGGTGTAGTGCCCGATCAAGCGGAACTGGATCTTGTTGTAGTCAGTAAACAGGCGTGGGTCAAGATCGATCTCGCGCGTGTTGGCAAGGTTCCTGTCACGCGGCAAAAGTACGGTCGACGCAATTTCTCCGTTCAGCATGACATTGAGATGACTGAGTTCGGCCAGTAGCGATGGCGAATAGGAGTACACCAACTTCAGCCTTGCCGCGACCACCACTTCATCGGAACGAATTGAAAACGGCAGGTCTGATGGGCCGTCGATACCGCGCAGTCGGATCGGCGCCGTAGCCCCCAATTGCTTGAAGGTGAAGGCAACGACCCGCTGCTGCATGGGGTTGCCGCTAACGGCTTGCTCGATCGTGCTGTTCGCCTTTCGTGACTTTGCCTGCACGGGCATGCCAAGCACCCAACTGAGCAGCAGCAACACCAACAGCCCTTGCTGCCCCCACCATCGGCAGGACACAGCGATCCATCGGATCGCGTTCACTTTTTCCATAGCACAAGGTTCCTCAGCTGGTCGATGACCGCAAACCTGCGGATGAAGCGACCGATTCCCGTAATTCCGACCCCCAGAACTTCGCGCAAGCCCTTCAACGGACGATCTACATCGCGCTCGGGCAACCACCCCTGCCACGCATCACCACGCGAAAACGTGGCAGCGACAAAGGCCCGGTAGTCGGTCAGACTCAAGTTTTCAAAACGCACGCGAAATACCAACCCCTTATTAAACACCACCACGGCCGGAAATGTGAACTCGCGCTCACCGCGAAACAATGAAATTCTGACCTGACTCTCAATGTCGATGGGCATCGCAACGGGTAACTTGATCGCCAAACCCCCTTCAGAGAAGTCTTCTGCTTCACAGGCGATCGTGCGTCCATTGGGCAGCTTGACCATGGCCGGTAAATTCATCTGAACCCTCCAGTTACGCCTGATTTGTCTTGCCTCCAGCGCCACAGACATCGTTGCGGCCAGAATCATCAAGTTGTACGCGGTCCACACCAGGTTGAACAACACCGTGCCAAACTCAAAGTTGTTCCACCAGAACAAGCGGCCGATGCCGATCAGGAAACCGATAATGTTGAGTCCCAAAATAGTCAGATAAGGTAGCGCAATCTTCCAGTCAAAATACTCACGCTCAACGCGGCCACCCTTGGCGGTCACATTGAATTTGCCGGATTTTGGATTGATGAGCGCCAGCGTCGTCGGCACCATGATGTACCAGGCCAACGCAGTCTCATAGACCTCCGCCCAAAACGTGTGGCGGTGCGTTCCTTGCATGCGCGAGTTGGCGATGTTGGCATGTATCAAGTGCGGCAACGCGTAAGCGGCGAGCAGGTCGGCTGAAGCCTGGATGATGTGCGCCTCGAAGAAAAGGTAGGTCAACGGCGCAGTCAAGAATACGATGCGCGGGAAGCCATAGAAAAAGTGCATCATCGCGTTCAGATAGCACAGGCGCTGGGGCCATCGCAGTCCCTTGCCCAGCAGCGGATTGTCAAGGCGGAATATCTGAGCCATGCCACGCGCCCAGCGGATGCGCTGCCCCACATGTGCCGACAAACTCTCGGTCGCCAGTCCCGCCGCTTGCACCACCCCCAAGTAAGCGGTGTTGTAGCCCACACGATGCAGCTTAAGTGCCGTATGCGCATCCTCGGTCACGGTCTCCGTAGCCACACCGCCGATTTCAAGCAGCATGCTGCGACGAACCACGGCACAGGATCCACAAAAGAAGGTCGCGTTCCAAAGATCGTTGCCATCTTGAACCAAGCCGTAAAAAAGTTCGCCCTCGTTGGGCATACGTCGAAACAGCTGCAAATTGCGCTCGAACGGATCGGGCGACAAGAAGTGGTGCGGCGTTTGCACCATCGCCAACCTTGAATCCTTCAAGAAAAGACCTGTCGTCGCCTGCAAGAACGTTCGTGTCGGAATGTGGTCGCAATCAAAGATCGCTATCAGTTCGCCGTTCGAGACAGGCAATGCCGCATTGATGTTGCCCGCCTTTGCGTGCAGATTGTTTGTCCGCGTCACATAGGTGACGCCAACAGAAGTGGCGAATTCCTTGAAATCATCACGACGCCCGTCATCCAACAGGTAGACTTTCAGCTTGTCCTGCGGCCAGTCCATCGCCAACGCGGCGACTACTGTAGGCATCACCACCGACAGCGGCTCGTCGTAAGTGGGGATGAAAACATCGACGCTCGGCCATTGCGACAAATCATGTGGCATCGGCACGGGCTTGCGTCGCAATGGCCAAATGGTCTGGAAATACCCCAAGGCAAGAATCGCCCAGGCGTAGAACTCGGCCGCCACCAAGCCCAGACCCATCAGTAGATCGGAACTCAGGCCGAGCGCGATACTGCTCGTAAAACGCCAATAAAGATAACGCGTCGATGCCATCACCGACAAACCAATCAGAACCAAGGTCACCAGCGTACCGACATAGCGGCGGATGTAGAGCGCAACGCCGGCCAGGGCGAGCGAAAAGATCAGCTGCCCGTTGCGCTCGAACGGGATGACAACCAGCAAAATCAAGAGCAAGACGCTGCCCACCAAGACGGCCAAAGTGACACCAGGCACCTTCCAAACTGGCGATTCCAACAGCCGACTGCCCGACTCATTGAGAAGGCCGTACAAATAGCGCGGCGTGAGTTCGGATCGCCCGTTCTTGTTCTTGCGCAATCGCCAACGTGCCAACCAGTGTTGCAGCTTCATCGAGCGATCGGCCCCAACAGGTGTTCTGCCAATCGCCGAAAGTCATCGGTGGCCTGGGATTGCGGATCGTAATACAGCACGGGCTTTAGAAACGCCAGTGCCTCGCCCACCGCTTCGTCGCGATGAATCGAAATCGGCAGAAGCCGCTCGCCCAGCCGCTGTCGCAGAATCTCTGCCAGGTCGTGATTCAGAGGAGCCACTTGATCCACTTGGTTCAACAGGTACAGACAGGCCAGATCCGGACGCTTGGGAGACATCTCGTCAATCCAGGTCTCCATCGCCATGATCGTGGCATAGGACCCGGCGTCCGCCAGCAAGACAATCAGAACCAGATCGGCGCACGCAAAACCTTGATCCAGATAAACCGAGGGCCCGGGGGGCATGTCCAGCAACACAACCTGATCCTCGTCCAGACCGGCTCGTTCAAGCTCTCTTTGCAGCCTGTGTGGGTCCTTGGCCAACAGTCTTTCGAACGCTTCGCGGTCATCTTCGCTAACTGCACCATAGGGCATGCACCGCACGCCAAAGGGGTTTGAAAATGCGCTGTCACGCCAGTTGGCGCCTTGCAAGGTCTGGCTGCAAATGCCTGCCCGCTCGGAGCCCCGGTGTCCAAAATGCCATTGCAGGCCATTTTGCGGATCAAGATCGATGCTGGAAACACGCCCCTCACCCAATCGCGATGCGATGGCGGTCGCCAGATTTGCGGTGATCGAGGTCTTCCCCACACCACCCTTCATCGATACAACAGCAACAATGCTCATCTCTCTCCTGTTCGTCGTACAGCGCAAGAAGTCGCTGAACTGCCGGCCTCATTCGTCAACACAGGCAACTCACTTGGCGGTCGATCCAGAGCGACCGAGTAGGCGCTGCAACAGCGACCGACGCGTCCCCACAAGCCGACCCAAGACATCACTCAAGGAATCCTCGCTGGTCGCCCTGTTCTTTTCAGGGCCTGGCACGCTGCTGCGACCCTTGATCGGACCAACGGCCGACACCGCAATGCCGTCGGAGCGTGCCGGTTGCTCGATCCACGCCCGCCTTTGCTGCATCGAAAGTCCCACAGGCAATTCGCGCTTGCTGATGGGCATGGCTTTGATCAGAGGCCATCGGTTGACCACTCTGCCGGCCTGAGCGTCTCTGTTCAATTCTTGAAAGTCATTGGCGTCAGACCAAAACGGACTGAACAGTGCTCTGGCATCATCGACATGTTTCACCATACCTGCCTTATCGTATTCATTGCAGCCAAGCACGCCGGCACCCAGCGTTGCGTGATTATCAGACATTGCGTGTGACCTTGCTGGTCACACCCATCCGTCTGCCCTTGGACTTTACAACCCCCGATCAATTCAGGTTCCACCCACATACGGGTTGCTGACGCGTTCCCGGCCAAACGTACTTTCAGGGCCGTGGCCTGGAATGAAGACCGTACGGTCACCCATGGGCCAAAGCCGCTCGACGATGCTGGCAATCAAGGCGTCGTGATCGCCCTGCGGGAAGTCCGTGCGCCCGATCGACCCAGCAAACAGCACGTCTCCGACAAAGGCGCGTCCGGCCTCGGCGCAATAGAAAACCACATGTCCCGGCGTATGGCCCGGGCAGTGGCGCACCTGCACGCTGCACTGGCCCAAAACCAGCGAATCCAGATCGGTCAGCCAGCGCGTCGGTGTGAAAGATCTTGCCTGTGGCAGACCGAACATCTTGCTCTGTGCGGGTAGGCCGTCGATCCAGAATTGATCGGCCCTGTGGGGGCCGATGATGGGTAGATTCAATAGTTCCGCCAGCTCGGCTGCCGCGCCTGCATGGTCGATGTGGGCATGCGTCAACCAGATCTGCTCGAGCTTCAATTGGTGCCGCTTGACCTCGGCCAACACCAGTTCAATGTCCCCTCCCGGGTCGATGACGGCGGCCTGCAAAGTCTGGTCGCACCAGAGCAAAGAACAATTCTGCTGGAAGGCAGTAACGGGTAGGGTTTCGTATCGCAGCATATGCCCAACATTTTAGGGCTTAGTGGCCAGGCTCCGAGACGAGCGGGGGCACTGGCGCGACTGTGCTCTGAGCGCCCTGCTCAACGCGCTCGGCCCACAAATCGACATAATTGCCGTTACCCAGGGAAATGCGTATGCGCACCGGCAGATACTTCAGCGCCGGTGCAAACCAAATCTCCGCAGTGATGACCCCGCTCGGATTCGAAACCGGTCTAGGGCGCAGGCGAAACGCCGCCACACGCCCCAACTCGGGCAAGTCAAGCCACTCTTCCTCAACCACGTCGTAAGTCCAGAGCGCCAGCCCTTCCGGCCGGGCCAGCCAGAGTTCAACCCGGGCGCCAAGCTGCAAGGCCTGTCGGCCACTGGCAAAGCGCTGGCTGAGTTCGACAAATTGACTCGCAGCGTCCTGCACACCGTCCGGTCGGACGACCTTCACACCGCTCGGCAGCATGACCTGGTTCGACTCAAAAAAGAGCTGCCGCCGACCCCAAAGTAGCTGCTCCTCGTAAACCTCGGGCGACAGGCCAAGCTCTCCCACCTGACCCTGACTGATCATGGAAACACGCAACAACAAGGCCATGCTGATGTCAATGCGCACCTGATAACGGCTTTGTTGACGCTGCCATTGCACCTTCGCACTGCCGTGCAGATCACCGCGGTAGGTGCCACGCAAGTCGTAGCTGACGCGGGTGTCCGCGGGCCAGCTGTCAATCGGCGAAGCAGCCGTCACTTCGGCTTGATGAGGTGCGAGGTCGAGCGGCGGCTCCGATGGCAGCAGCTCGGGCGTGGCCACCTGCTCCACCGGGTCGGCGCTGGTCGGCGCTGGCAAGCTTTCGTCAGCCTGTTCGGTTGACCTAAGCGCCACCGGTGCCGACTCGGCACGCACAGGGCGCCGCAGTGGCGCGGTGACTGCCGGTTGGCTCGGCTCAATGAGGCGCGTGAACACCGGGTCTGCCATGACACGGACCGGTGTCAAGCCAACGGCCTGCTGATGCAGCCAAGCCAGGAGCAACGCATGCCACAGCAGCGTCAAACCCAGGAAGAGGCACAAAGTTGGCATCTGGTCGCGCCTCACGACAGACCCCTTGAACAGAGATGGACCAAAGACAATGAGAGGGTTAAGATCACAACTCCGATCTTATGCAGTTCGACCGGCACACCCCAAGTCAGGTGCGATGCTCGTGCTGATGACCCCGCTGCAGGTCCATCAACCCAAGAACGGATGCCATGATCATCTCCCTGATCAACCACTCCAGCGTCATCAGCGACGAAGAAGTCCAGCAAGTCATCCGAGCCATCAACCGCCAGATCAGGGAAGATTTCGAACCCTACTGGTGTTTTGGCGCCACGCTGCGCCTGGAAGGTCCTATCGGGCGTCACCCCAACGCCAACTCCTTGAGCGACATGCGCGGCGATGCCGTGCTGTATCTGGTCGACGGCGCGGATACGCGCAGCGCGCTGGGCTGGCATCAGGCCAACTACAAGGACATCGCCTACGGTATGGTCTTCCTGGATTTGTGTAATCAGATGAAGGAAGCCTGGTCCATCACACTGTCGCATGAGGCCCTTGAACTGGTCGGCGACCCGATGGTCAATTTGATGGTTGAAGGCAACCACCCCACTGACCGGCGGCGACGCGTCTTCCACATGTTTGAAATGTGCGACGCGGTACAGGATGAGAGCTACCTGATTGACGCGGTGGCAGTGTCGAACTTTGTACTACCCAGCTATTTCAGTCTGGGCGAACAGGTCGGCCGTCGCAATGATTTTCTGGGTCGTAGCTACAGCGGTCGGACCCTGGCTTCTTTTGGCATGAATCCGGGCGGCTATCTCAACATCTTCGACCCAAAGACCGGCAAATGGGAACAAGCCGTTGACAAGAGTGACGAAGTCGCCCAGCTGCGCCGGAACTCCAAGAGCAAGCTCAAAGCTGGCCGTGGCTACCGGCGTTCACATCCCGGGCGCGCCTGACAAGCTCTGACCGACGACCCTTGCACGGTGCCGACTCATGTCGATCGAACAACATCAGATCAAAGCCACCATTGAGGCACTGGAGGCGCAGCGCGGCCTGCTCGGCAACAGTGTGGTTGATACGGCGCTAGCACCCTTGCGCCAGCGCTTGACCCAACTTCTTGCACCGGCTAATCCGACGCCGCGCCCCCAGTCTGAGCAATCTCGCAAACAGGTCACGATCCTCTTTCTTGATGTGGTGGGATCCACCGCCTTGAGTCGGGAGCTCGACCCGGAGGATGTCCACGCTCTCATGGAGGGCATTCTGACCCGATGTACCGCCCTGGTGGAGGCACACAAGGGCAGGGTGCTGAAATATGCCGGCGACGGTCTGCTGGCCGTGTTTGGCGCTGACGAGGTTCGAGAAGACGATCCCGAGCGCGCCGTATTGGCCGGTCTGGCCATGCTTGAAGAAAGCGCACGTCAGCAGCAGACGGCATTGACGCGCTACGGACAAAGCGCCTTCAGTGTGCGCGTCGGTGCCCACACCGGCGTCGTGTTGCTCGGCGGGGGACTCGACGGCGAAGCCAATATCCGTGGCTTCAACGTCAACATCGCTTCACGCATGGAGCAGGCCGCACCGGCGGGTGCGCTGCGCATCAGCCATGACACTTACCACCACGTGCGAGGTCGCTTCGACGTCGTGCCACAACCACCACTGCCGGTCAAGGGCCTGGCGGCGCCCATGCTCACCTACCTGGTCAAGGCTTGTCGGCCCAGCATGTTCCACATGGCTGGCCGCGGGATCGAAGGCATCAAGACCTGCATGATCGGTCGCGAGCCCGAGCTGCGACTGCTACAGGAGGCCTTCAAAGGCTTGTACAGCCAGCGACAATTGCGGGTTCTGAGCGTGATCGCCGATGCCGGCGTTGGCAAAAGCCGCTTGCTCTACGAGTTTGAAAGCTGGGCAGCAGCGCAAACCCAACGTTTTCGCTTGCTGCGCGGGCGCGCTCACCCATTGACGCGGACCCAGCCCTATGGACTGCTGCGCGACGTGCTGGCCAGACGCCTGCACATTGCCGACAGCGACAGCATGGCAAGCGCCAAGCACAAGATGGAGCAAGGTGTGGCACCGCTGTTCGTCGCCGACGACGGCCACGACGCAGCGCAGGGGCACGCCCATCTGCTTGGACACCTGATCGGTCTGGACTTTGGCGACAGCGCTCACATCAACGCCATCCAGCAGGATGGCCCACAAATCCGCGAGCGCGGCTTCCATGCCGCCGCCCAGATGTTGCGCCGCCTGGCGACGCAGCCCGGTCAGCCGCTGCTGATACTGCTTGACGATCTCCAGTACGCTGACGACAGCACGCTCGATTTTCTCAGTCACTTGTGCCATGTCTGTCGGGACGTTCCGCTGCTGCTTCTGAGCTTGAGCCGCCCAACAGAGCGCGAATGGCCCACCGGCGGGCCGCACCCCTTTGACGCACAGCGCCTGGTCCTCCAACCGCTGAAGGCCGAGGGTAGCCACCAGCTGCTTGGCGAGCTATTGCAACGTCTGCCCGATATTCCTGCCAGCTTGCGCGAACTCGTCGTCAGCGGCTCCAATGGCAACCCGTTCTACATGGAAGAGCTGGTCAAGATGCTGATTGACGACGGCGCCATCATTTGCGACGCCGCCCAGTGGCAATTCGACCCTGAACGAATGATGGCGCTGCACGTGCCACAGTCCCTGACCGGGGTACTGCAAGCACGCCTTGACAGCATCCAGGCCAGCGACCGGTTGGCGCTCCAGCAGGCGAGCGTGATTGGCCATGTCTTTTGGGACCAGGCGCTTGCGGCACTTGACCCCCTGGCACCGCAAGCGCTGGCCTCGCTGATCAAGAGTCGCCTGATCGGCCCACACGACGATGGCGCTCTGAACGGTTCGTCCGAAGATCTGCATGAGTACGCCTTTGCCCACCAGCTGCTGCACCAGGTCACCTACGACACGCTGCTGCAGCAAGCCCGTCGTCAACACCACGCTCAAGCTGCCAAGTGGCTCGTCGGGCTGACCAGCGCGCGTGCCAAAGATTTCCTCGGCACTGCGGCCGAACACTTCGCCAAGGCCGACGACAACGAGCAGGCCTGTGAGTTTTTCGCTCGTGCCGCAGAGCATGCCGCCACGCGCTACGCGCACGAAGCGGTGATGGACTATGTCGCTCGCGCATTGGCACTTGACCCGCTCACCAGCGGCCCAATCAGCGTTGCGCAGCGACTACGCCGCTGGCGGCTGCTCGATGTACGCGAACGCACGCTCGACCTGCTCGGCAAGCGAAACGAGCAAATGGCTGACATTGCGCAGCTGCAGG
>CAYHDD010000067.1:0-9553 GCA_964355195.1 uncultured Rhodoferax sp.
CGTCGTTCTTGCGTATAAAGTCGGTGGCCCAAACTTTAAGATAACCGTGCCCGCGATCATGATGATTGCCTCAGTTCGAGCGCGACGGATTGCCGAGCGTGACGCTGAAATTAAACGACTGAAAGATCAGCTTTCCGGTGAGATTGCAATCGAATGGTCAGCCCTGGAAACGTTGCGATCAAAAATTCAAGCTCTTGTATCCGAGGTATCTGGTCGAAAATAGACCGGCAGCATTTCATTAGAAGAATCGGCGCTGAAAGCTGTGAATCAGCAGATGAAGTTGCCGCCGCAGGCCGTATGGGAGCGTTGCGATAGGTCGCCACCGATTGAACGTCGGCAATCTGGAACCCTGATACATCGTCATTTTTCTGTTTCCCCTAAGCTGACACCCGGGAACACCTGCGGTTGATCGGGTTGAGTCCGACAGCTCCCTGAATTCTTATCGCCACACCGGGCAGCCGTCGTCGACTTCAGTGAACGACTAACTCCACCGTTTTTCCCGTACGCAAGAGCATCGTGACGAGCGTATCCAACGAAAAGCGGCTGAGCTTTTCATTGACTAGGTCGTAGACACGCGGGCGGGAGACATCGAGAATCTCGGACGCGGCGACCTGTGTGAGTTTTTCGGATTGCATCCATTGGGCAATCGCGATGGCCGCATCCCTTTTCAATTTCTGCGACTTGGCAATGCGTGCATCGGCTTCTCTCAACATTGCCTTTGCTTGTTTCGGTGAAAAACCCAAATCGGCAAACACATTGCCGTCGGCGGGTGTGATGTGACTACTCTTCAGATCACTCTGTGCGGGCACGGTTTTCATTTGGTTTTCCTTTCGATCAATACGGCGCCATACCGGCGCTTGGCAACATCTTTGTCGCCCTGCGATGTCTTGTTGGTCTTCTTCTGAAAAGAATGCAATACATACAGAGCCTCCTCGAATTTCGCGACATACATCACTCGAAACCATCCATCAACCGTATCCACAATGATTTCGTTTACGCCAGCTCCGATTTCGGGCATCGGTTTGAACTCGTCAGGCTGATCCCCCTGCTGGATCTTGCGCAGTTGATACCCAGCTCTGTGCTTTGCGTCATCGGGGAACGCTTGGAGGTCCTTGAGAGAGCTTCCTCGCCAATCGACAGGTTTCGTCATAAATGTATAAATAAGTATACATCAAAGTTGCTGTGCAAGATGAAGAATCACCGACCAACGACAGCTAACTGGAAGTCAGGCAGACCCAATGTCGGCAATGGAGAGTTGAAGCGGCCGTCTCTTGTTGGTCGTGAAGAGCCATCGACCAGCTCGAAGTGATCGCTCGAAACTTGACGTTCGGGTATTTATAAAATCGGTTGACGGCCTACCTGCCTGATGCAAGACGCGTAAGGTACGTTTTTCTTTGACGTGCGGCTCGACCGCTATGGCATAGTCGGCGCGGCGGGCCGGGCTGCAACTGCGGACTTGGCTCGCTTGAATTGCGATGGCAAGCAGCCGCAACAGAAAGGGCTTTTTGAATGGGACAGGCTAACAGCACATGCGGCATCAATCAACCAAGTGGGTCCCTGACCCTTCAAGAGTGCCCCGGCGGGCTGCTTGGCATCGTGTCAACCGTCCGCGGGCGTCACCTCGTGGCGCTGCGCCCGATTGCCGCTGGCCAGGAAATCCTCTGGATCGATGGTGTCATGACGACTGAGCCCTCGCGCTATTCGGTGCAAGTTGGACACGATGAACACGTCGTCCCGGGGATCGACATCTCTGGATGCGACTCGGTCGACCATGGCTTCTGGCGCTACCTGAACCACAGCTGCGACCCCAACGGCTGGCTGCGCGGGCGCGAGCTCATCGCCTTGCGAGACATCCAGCCCAACGAAAATGTGACCTTCGACTACAACAGCAGCGAGTGGGACATGGCCGAGCCCTTCGCTTGCCACTGCACCAGCGCACGCTGTCTCGGCACGATTCGCGGCTTTCGGCACCTGAGCCCGACTCAGCGTGAACAAGTGCAAACGGCAGCGCCTCATCTCACAGCTCATATCGCGTGCACTGACGCTTGAGCACGCAGTCTCGTCGCACTCAGATCAGGCCAGCATGTCTGCCCCCCTGAATCCCGCTGCGCACCGGGGCGACGGCGGCCCGACCCGGCCTGAGCTGTTGCAGTCTTTTCTGGAGACTGCCGCGCGCCGCTGGCCCGAGCGGGTGGCCCTGGAGGTTCCACCTGGGCGTGATCGGCCTGCACGGCTCTCGCTGACCTACGCCGAACTGGCGCGGCAAGCTGATGCGTTGGCGCAGGCCCTGCGCCCGTTCGTCCATGGCGAATGCGTGGTGGGCATTCTGCTCCCGCGCACGACCGAGCATCTGTTTGTGGCCATGCTGGCGGTGCTCAAGGCCGGTGCCGCCTACGCCTGTCTGGACACCACATTTCCTGACGGGCGCATCCAGGACATACTGCAAGACGCGGCGGTCGTGGCGCTGTTGACTGATGGCGAGGGCGCCGTGCGCTCGCAGCGCTGGGCGATGGCGGTGCCCCCGTTGATCGATCCGGCGGCGGCCCTCACCGCCGCGCGGTCAAAAAGCGAGACAGGTGGCGCGTGCGGACCGATGGCCTGGCTCGGGCCGCGCAGCCTGGCCTACCTGGTCTACACCTCGGGCAGCACCGGTTTGCCCAAGGGCGTGATGATCGAGCACTGCAGCATCGTCAATCTGGTGGCGTCCGATCTCGATGCCTTTGCCCTTTCGCCCCTCGATCGGGTCGCGCAGGGTTCGTCGCCGGCCTACGACTCGTCCATCGAAGAAATCTGGCTGGCCTTTGCCGCTGGCGCCACCCTGGTGCTGATGGATGACGACGCGGCACGCTCTGGCCCCGACCTGATCGCCTGGTTGCGTCAAGAGCGGATCAGCGTGTTCTGCCCACCGCCCACGCTGTTGCGCGCTACCGGTTGTGGTGATCCTCAAACGGCGCTGCCCAACCTGAAGCTGCTCTACGTGGGCGGTGAGGTGTTGCCGCGCGACGTGGCGGACCGCTGGTCACCCGGCCGCGCCATGGTCAATGGCTATGGCCCGACCGAATGCACCGTGACCTGCTTGCGAGGCCCGGTGCAGGTCGGACAACCCATCGGCATTGGCGCTCCGGTTCACGGCATGACGGCCTGGGTCTTGAACGAAGCGCTGCACGAAGTGGCCTCTGGCGAATTGGGAGAGTTGTGCATCGGCGGCATCGGCTTGGCGCGCGGCTACTGGAAGCAGCCTGATCTGACGGCGCTGAAGTTTGTTGACCACCCCAGGCTGGGGCGAATCTACCGCACCGCAGACCTGGTTGTGCGAGACGCAACGGGGGAGTTCTTCTACCGGGGCCGCATTGACGCGCAGGTGAAGTTGCGCGGCTATCGCATCGAGCTGGGCGAAATCGAATCGCGGCTGGCGCAATGTGCTGGCGTTCGCGCTGCTGCTTGCCACGTGCAGCAGGACGGTGTGCACGATGTGCTGGTGGCTTTCATCGTGCCGCACGACGCCCAGAGAGCGCCGCCAGTGCCTGAAATGCGCGCCGCGCTTGCAGCGGTCCTGCCCGGCTACATGGTGCCGACTCGTTTTGGGCATTTGGGGCAGTTGCCAACGACGGTCGGCGGCAAATTGGACCGCGCGGCACTGCCCCTGTTGGATGCGGCGTCGCAGTCGGCTCACCCGGGTGATCCGACTACCGACGCGGGAGCACCTCCGAGCGACCCGCTACAAGCCCGTATCGCCGAGGCTTTCCGTGAAGTGCTCGGCTGGCCCGGCCCGGTGTCGGTGCAGCAGGACTTTTTCGAAGACCTTGGCGGCGATTCACTCGGCGCGGCCTTGTTGGTGACCCTGATGCGCGAGGATCCGGCCAGCGCCTGGATCACGGTGCGCGACCTTTACGAAGCGCGCAGTGTGGCGGCGCTCGCCGCGCGGGCGCCCATTGCGGATCAGGCCAAGCCGACCGAGCCGCTACCGGCGCTTGATGACGCAGCGTCGCACCCTGTACTCGTGACTGTGGTGCAGACCTTATGGTTGATGGCGCTGCTCGGTGCCGGTTCCATGATGGGCTGGTTGGTCTTCGTTGAACTGCTGCCCTGGTTGACCGGATGGCTGGGCCTGGTGCCAATGATCTTGCTGGCGCCGCTGCTGGCCGTTGCAAGCCTTGCGATCTACGCGCCGTGCGCGTTGTTGCTGGCGGTGTGCGCCAAGCGTCTTCTGATTGGTCGTTATCAACCCTTGCGCGCCCCTGTCTGGAGCGCCTTCTACCTGCGCAACTGGATCGTCCAGCAAACGGTGCGACTCGTTCCCTGGCCGATTCTGCAGGGCACGGTCTTTCAGCAAACGGCCCTGCGCGCGCTTGGTGCGCGCATCGGGCAGCGGGTTCACATTCACCGCGGTGTAGATCTGCTGCGCGGCGGTTGGGATCTGCTGGACATTGGAGACGACGTCACGCTCGGCCAGGACGCCGGCCTGCAGTTGGTCGAACTGGATCAAGGCTACATCGTGGTTGGGCCAGTGACTCTGCGCGACGGTGCCGTCCTGGAGACACGCTCTGGCGTCGCGGCGCACACCGTTGTAGAAACCGGCGCCTGCTTGACGGCCTTGTCGTCGCTGCCATCCGGAGCACGCATACCCCCAGCGGAACTTTGGGATGGCATACCCGCCCGCTGCATAGGCCCCGCGCCCGTCGCGCCCCCCCTGACGCACCCAGCGCCGGAGCTTTCACCGAATCTGCACGGCCTGACCATGATGCTGGCGCGCGCGGCGCTGGGCATCCTCATCGCGCTTCCGATTGAGGCGCTGGCCATCATCGCCTGCACCGGTTTTGGTTTGAACGCCGAGAAGGCCTGGGCTTGGATGGCACAGCCCAGATTTGAGTGGTGGCCCTGGCTGATGGGCATCGGTGTGCTGGTGCTGTCGGTACCGTTGACGCTGGTCTGGATGGCTGCGCTGATGCGCATGCTGAGGCCCGTGGCGCCGGGCACGATCAGCCGCTGGAGCCTGGCTTACATCCGGGTCTGGCTCAAGAACGGCATGCTGCTGGGCGCGGGCGAATGGCTCAGCGGCACATTGTTCTGGCCATTGTGGCTGCGCTGGGCCGGTATGAGGGTGGGCCACAGCTGTGAGATCAGCACGATCATCGACGTGGTTCCCGAGCTGATTGATATCGGGCACGAGTCGTTCTTTGCCGATGGCATCTACCTGGGCTCACCACGCATCCAGCAAGGTCGCGTGACGCTGGCGCGAACCGGCCTGGGCAGCAACACGTTTCTGGGCAACCATGTCGTGGTGCCGGCGGGGCGGAACTTGCCGCCGGGCGTGCTGGTGGGCATCTCTACCTGCCTTGGTGACGCCACGCCGGGCGCCGGCAGCGCGTGGTTCGGCCACCCGCCGTTCGAGCTGCCCAGGCGCGAAGTGGTGGAGATGGACCGCCACTTGACCCACGAGCCTTCTGCCCTGCGCTATGCCAATCGCCTGTTCTGGGAGGCACTACGCTTTGCGCTGCCCCTTGTGCCGCTGCTGGTGTCGGCCGCCTGGTTCAGCATCCTGTTCAACGCCGCGCAGGTCGTGACCCGGTTGAGCTTTCTGTTGCTGGTGGTGCCCGCGGTGACGCTGGGTGCGACGGCCAGCCTGTGCCTTACCGTGCTGGCCCTGAAGTGGATGTTGCTGGGGCGCGTGCGCCCTGGCCAGCACGCGCTATGGTCGTGCTGGGCCAGCCGCTGGGACTTTGTCTACGTGGCCTGGGGCCAGTACGCCCGGCCTGTGTTGGCGCAGCTCGAAGGTACCCTTCTGCTGGCGCTTTATTTGCGCGCCATGGGCATGAAGATCGGCAAGCAAGTGGTGCTGGGCGGTGGCTTCTCACAAGTGGTGGACCCGGACATGATTGAGATCGGCGACGGCGCCACCGTGAACGCCATGTTCCAGGCACACACCTTCGAAGACCGCGTCCTGAAGATCGACCGCATCATCATCGGTCGCCATGCCACGCTGGGCAGCGCCACAGTGCCACTGTACGGATCAGAAATCGGGCCCGGCACGCACGTCGGCGCCCACAGCGTCATCATGAAGCGTGAGCGGCTTGCTGCCGGCATGCGCTATGAGGGCGCGCCGACGCAGGTTGGCCAGCGACAGGGCGCTGACCGGCATCCGCGCTTGCCCACATAGCGATAGCCAAAGAAGAAGCCATTCCGATCAAACCCCGACCCATGACCTGAGTTCCCAGACAATGCCGTGAACGCTGGAACCGTAGGCGAAATACCTCATGCGCAGTCACTCGCTTCTCGCGCCGACTTCGGGACTTTCGACAGTGGGAGGCGGAACTCGGGCCGGCGGCGCGGCCCGTGACCCGCGGTCTACTTCTTGGCTGGCGCCTCGTCGCCGAAGTAGGCGCTGATGACCTTCCACTTGCCGTCCTGGATCTGCGACAGGCGTGACATGGTGCTGCCCAGATGCTTGGTCGGTGTGAACGACATGGGCGGCCCGCCAAAGATGTCTGACGGAACCACCATGCTGTCCATCGCCTTGATGAAGCTGTCGGTGTTCAGATTTGGGCCGGCCTTTTGTGCGGCGCGGATGAACGTATCGACGATGATGTAACCATACACAGAGAACACGGCCGGATCTTCGTTGAACTTGGTCTTGTACTTGTTGGCCCAGAAGCTGATGGGCTGCGAGGCTTCGTCCAGGTACGGGTTCTGGTAGGTCATGGAGGCGTAGAAGCCGTCCATCGCCTTGCCGCCGAGCTTGTGGATCAGGTCGGTGTAAGCTGCCACCGACCCGAAGAAGACCGGGTTGAAACCATTCTTGCGCGATTCTGCGATGGTGCCGATGGTTTCGCGGATGATGGTACCGAGCACAACCAGTTCGCAACCCGACGCCTTCATCTTAGCCACCTGCGAGGAAAAATCGGTGGCGCCGCGTTTGAAAGAAGTCTTTTCGGTGAAGTCCATGTTGATCGTCTTCAAGCCAGCTTCGGCGCCACGCAGCACCTCGAGTCCGAATTCGTCGTCCTGGTAGATGGCGCAGATCTTCTTGGCGCTCTTGTCCTTGACCATCTTGGGCAGCATCAGGTGCATTTGCTCGTAGTAGGAACTCAGCACCGCAAACTTGAGTCGATTGACCGGTTCGTACATTTCACGGGCCGCCGTCAACGGCATGAAGTTGATCACATTCTTCTCAAACTGCACCGG
The DNA here is from genome assembly GCA_964355195.1 of uncultured Rhodoferax sp. Classification (GTDB taxonomy): domain Bacteria; phylum Pseudomonadota; class Gammaproteobacteria; order Burkholderiales; family Burkholderiaceae_C; genus Rhodoferax. Next base: position 7,183 of record CAYHDD010000067.1, read on the forward strand.
CATGGCGGCGTTGTTCTGCGCCGTACCGATGTGCCCGGCCATGATAAAAATCTTGTCCTGATTCACCAGTTTTTGCGCCGCCAAAACCGCCTTCTTCGGGTCGTAGCCCGAGTCTTCGGTGAGCAATTTGAGTTTGCGGCCGTGGACGCCGCCCTGCTCGTTGATTTCATCGACGCGTAGCTGCATGCCATTGCGGGCCTGCTTGCCATAGCCGGCCAGCGGACCGGACAGATCCTGAATCGTGCCGACCACAATTTCGGTCTTGCTCACGCCCTGCTGGGCGGCGCACAGCGTGGCCGAGGCGGCCAGTGCGGTGAAGAGGGCGAGGTGTCTGAGTTTCATGCTGGGTCTCCTGTGGGTAATGGGTTTAGCGGTACATCGCCTCAACCTGGGGGGCGTATTTCTTCTCCACCAGTTTACGCTTGAGTTTCATGGTCGGGGTCAGCTCTTCGTCCTCGGCGGTCAACTGGTTTTCGAGCAGGAAGAACTTCTTGATCTGTTCAACGCGCGCAAACTTCTTGTTGACGCGATCAATCTCGCCCTGGATCAGCGCCTGCACCTCTTTTGAGCGCGTCAGCGAGGCGTAGTTGCTGAAAGGAACGTTGGCATCCTGGGCAAACTTCTCGACGTTTTCCTGGTCGATCATGATGATCACGGTGAGGTAGGGTCGCTTGTCGCCAATCACCACGGCGTCGGTGATGTAGGGCGAGAATTTGAGATCGTTTTCCAGTTCGCTGGGGGTGATGTTCTTGCCGCCTGCGGTGATGATGATGTCCTTCATGCGGTCGGTGATGCGGAAGTAGCCGTCGGCGTCCATCACGCCGACGTCACCCGTGTGCAGCCAGCCCTCGGGGTCCAGCGCTTCAGCGGTTTTTTCGGGCTGGTTCAGGTAACCGGCGAAGACGTTTTTGCCGCGCACCAGAATCTCGCCGCTGGCCGGGTCGAGCCTGACCTCGTTGAATTCAGCCGCCGGTCCGATGGAGCCGGGCTTCATGCGGCGCGCCGGAACGCCGGTCGAGCCACCAGCGGTTTCGGTCATGCCCCAGACTTCGAGCATCGGCACACCCAGCGCGAGGTACCAGCGCACCAGGTCCGGTGAAATCGGTGCGGCGCCGGTTACCAGGAAGCGCGCGCGGTGAATGCCGATCAGCTTGCGCACATTGTTCAGCGCCAGCCACTGGGCGATTTGAAACTTGAGCTTGAGCCAGCCGCTCACACTTTGCCCGGCTAGTACACGGTTGGCGATTTCCGTGCCGACACCGATGGCCCAGGCGTACGCGGCTTGTTGAACCGGCCCCGCCTCTTTCAAAGCGATCATGACTCCCGAATAGAACTTCTCCCAGACGCGCGGCACGGCGGTGAATGCAGTGGGCGCGATCTCGCGCACGTTCTCCGGGATGGTCTCCGGGTTTTCGACAAAGTTCAGCTTGGCGCCGGTGTACAGCGCAAAATAGGCCCCGCCCATGCGCTCGGCAATATGGCACAGCGGCAGAAAGCACATGCGTTCGTCGTCTTCGCTCTGCGGCGCCAGCATGTTGTATCCGCGTGCCGCATGAATCAGACCGGCGTGCAGGTGCATCGCGCCCTTGGGTTTACCGGTGGTGCCCGAGGTGTAGACGAGGATCGCCAGGTCTTCGGGCTGGCAGGCTTGAATGCGCTGCTGCAACTCGGTCGGGTGCTGTGCCAGGTAGGTGCGACCGAGCTGGCGCAAGTCCTCCAGACTGATGACGCCTGGGTCATCAAGCTGGTGCAGGCCCTCCGTGTCAAACACCACGATCTTGCGCAGCAGGGGCAACTGGCTGCGAACTTCGAGCGCCTTGTCCAACTGCTCGTCGTTCTCGACAAACAGGATGCCTGTGTGCGAGTCTTCACACAAGTACAGAACCTGCGAGGCGGCGTCGGTCGGGTAGATGCCGTTGGAGACGCCACCGCAGGACAGCACCGCCAGGTCGGCCCAGACCCATTCGACCACCGTGTTGGCCAGAATCGAGGTGCAGTCGCCCGGAGCCAAGCCCAGACTGAGCAGACCGCCAGCGATCTCGCGCACCGCCTCGGCGGTCTGGCTCCAGGTCCAGCTGCGCCACAGCCCCAGATGCTTTTGACGCAACCAGATCTTGGGGCCACGCTGTTCGACCGCGTTCCAGAACAGGGCGGTCAGCGTCTCGCCCGGCATCACAATCTCGCGAATCGGCTGGATGGTGGACAAATCCCAGAGCTTGCTCATCTTGCTTCTATCTCCAGGTCTTCTTCTTCTTCCAGCGCCGCTCGCCGCGCACGCCGTCTTCCTTGAGGCCGAGATAGAACTCCTTGATGTCGTCTTTCTCGCGCAGGTGGGCGCAACTGTCTTCCATCACGATGCGGCCATTCTCCA
>CAYHDD010000068.1:0-9489 GCA_964355195.1 uncultured Rhodoferax sp.
AGGCCTTTATCGAATTGCATGGTGAGTTGGGCGCCGGCAAGACCACGCTGGTGCGACACTTGCTGCGCGCCCTGGGTGTGACAGGCCGTATCAAGAGCCCGACCTACGCCGTCGTGGAGCCTTACGAACTTCCCGCGATGGCGATCTGGCATTTCGACTTCTACCGGTTTCAGGACCCGCGTGAGGCCGATGATGCGGGGTTTCGCGATATCTTTGCCAGCCCCGGCCTGAAGCTGGCTGAATGGCCGCAGCAGGCCGCAGGTTACTTGCCACGGGCCGATTTGGTGATTGAGCTCGAAGTGCTGGCCGACGAGTCAAGACAAGTGACTTTGCGCGCCCAAACCGAACTGGGTCAGATCCTGTTGGCCGGAGTGGCCGTATGAAGCGGCGCGCCGTTCTGAAATTGGGTACGCTGGTCATGCTGCTGGGCGTGCGCGAACTGGCACATGGCGCCACCATTCTCGCGGTTCGCGTCTGGCCGGCGCCAGACTATTCGCGCGTGACGATCGAGTCGGACGCACAACTCAAGTTCACGCAACTCTTTATATCCAGCCCACCACGGCTGGCGGTAGACATCGAGGGCATTGAGCTGAACCCGGCCTTGAAGACCCTGGTGGCCAAGGTTCAGGCAGGCGACCCCAACATTGCCGGTGTGCGCGTCGGCCAGTACACGCCTGGAGTGGTGAGGCTGGTGTTGGACTTGAAGCAGCCGGCGCGCCCCCAGGTCTTCACCCTCGCCCCGGTGGCCGCCTACCAGCATCGCCTGGTGTTTGACCTCTACCCGACGCAGGTAGTAGACCCACTGGAGGCCTTGATTGCCGAGCGCATCAAGGAGCGAACCTCAGCGCCGTCGCCTTCCCCGGTTCTCAGTGATCCGCTGGGCGACTTGATAGCACAGCAGAGCCAGCGATCGACTGCAAGACCGGTCGAGCCAGCCTCTAAGCCGGTTGATCCGGCACCCCGGCCGAGCGCCGACAGGCCGGCCGAGCCCAGCGCCACTGACCGCCTGATCATCATTGCGCTCGACCCCGGCCACGGCGGCGAGGACCCCGGCGCCATTGGCCCGGCGGGTACGCGAGAGAAGGACGTCGTGCTGCGTCTGGCACACCGGCTGCGTGAACGCATCAATGCCAGCAGCGTCAACGGCAATCCCTTGCGCGCCTACCTGACACGCGATGCCGACTTCTTTGTGCCCCTGCACGTGCGCGTGCAAAAGGCCAGACACGTCCAGGCTGACCTGTTCGTCAGCATTCATGCTGACGCCTTCTACACGCCGCACCCACAGGGCGCCAGTGTCTTTGCCCTCAGCCAGAGTGGCGCCTCCAGCAGCGCGGCACGCTGGATGGCGGCGCAGGAAAACAAAGCCGACCTGGTAGGCGGACTGAACGTAAAAGCCAAAGACCCGGAGGTCAAGCGCACCCTGTTCGACATGAGCACCACTGCCCAGATCAAGGACAGTTTGAAGCTCGGCAGCGCCATGTTGGGTGAGGTGGGTCGCATCGGAAAACTGCACAAGGGCAAAGTCGAGCAAGCCGGCTTTGCGGTGCTCAAAGCGCCTGACATTCCAAGCGTTCTGGTTGAAGCCGCCTTCATCAGCAACCCGCAGGAAGAGGCCAAACTTAACAGCGAAGCGTACCAGGAGCAGCTTGCCAGCGCGCTGATGCGGGGCATTGAGGCTTACTTTTCAAAGAACCCGCCATTGGCCAGACGCCGGACGGTGAGCTAGCTCCCACGGCGCGATTTCCAGGCGCCATAAAGAATGACCAGACCTGGGATCAGAATCATCGCCCAGATGATCTTTTCCAGATGCGCCTTGACGAACGGAAAGTTTCCCAGAAAATAGCCAACAGTGATCAGACCCACGACCCACAGCGCACCGCCAGTGATGTCAAAGAAGGTGAAGCGGGCGCGCGTCATGCGGGCCACGCCGGCCACGAACGGGGCAAAGGTGCGCAGAAACGGCATGAAACGCGCCGCAATCAGGGTGATGCCGCCGTAGCGCTCATAGAAATCGTGCGCTCGATCAAAGGCGGCCTTATTGAAGAATCGCGAGTTTTCCCACTGAAACACGCGTGGTCCGAAATGGCGCCCCAGTGCGTAGTTGGACTGATTGCCAAGGACCGCCGCCGACAGCAACAGCCCAACCGAAAGCGGGTAACTCAGTAAACCGACACCGCACATGGCACCCACCACAAACAGCAGCGAGTCACCCGGCAGAAAGGGCATCACCACGACGCCGGTCTCGACAAAGATCACGACAAACAACAGCGCATATACCCACCAGCCATGGTCCCGCACAAAGAATTCGAGGTAGCGGTCCACGTGCAGGACGAAGTCAATCAGAAAGCTCAGTAATTCCATAGGGCTGGATAATAGCCGGGTGGACCCATTGCCCTCTTCCTCCCCGCGTCGCCCGATTCGTGAGTTGCCGGACGAACTGATCAGCCAGATCGCTGCCGGCGAAGTGGTCGAGCGTCCGGCTTCAGTGGTGCGTGAGCTGCTTGACAATGCCCTGGACGCCGGCGCGACGCGGATCACGGTGCGCTTGATGGCCGGTGGTGTGCGTCTGATCTGCGTCGAGGACGACGGTGCCGGCATACCCCATGAAGAGCTGCCCATTGCCCTGAAGCGCCACGCCACCAGCAAGATCAGTCAACTCAGCGAGTTGGAGTCGGTGACCACCATGGGTTTTCGCGGCGAAGCGCTGGCGGCCATCAACTCCATCGCAGACTGCGCCATTGCGTCCAAAGCAGCCGGGCAAGCGAATGCCTATTGGCTCGATGGACGCAGCGGCGAATTGAAGCCGGTGGCACGCAGCACCGGCACCACGGTGGAGGTGAAGGAACTCTTTTTCAGCACCCCGGCACGGCGCAAATTTCTCAAGACCGACGCCACCGAATTGGCCCACTGCGTGGAAGCGGTACGGCGTCACGCGCTGGCCCATCCGAGGGTCAACTTCACAGTTTGGTCTGAAGGCAGACTGCTGGAGCAGTGGCGCAGCTGTGACACAGAGTTCGCTCAGGAACAGCGCCTGGCCGACGTGCTGGGGCGCGACTTTGTTGAGCAGTCCGTTCCGGTGCAGTACCACAGCCACGCCAGTCCCACCCAAGTCCAGGGTTGGCCGATTCGCGTCAGCGGTCGGGTTGGAACGCCGGACGCCGCACGCGCCCGAGCCGACCAGCAGTACTGCTATGTCAACGGTCGCTTTGTACGTGACAAGGTATTGGCCCACGCCGCCCGCAGCGCCTTTGAAGACGTGCTGCATGGTCAGCGCCAGCCGACCTACGCCTTGCATGTCGAGATCGACCCGACTCGCGTTGATGTCAATGTGCACCCGAGCAAGATTGAGGTGCGATTTCGTGACAGTCGGGAAGTGCATCAGGCGCTGCGCCATGCCATCGAGTCGGCCCTGGCGGCGCCGCGAGTAGGACAGTCGGCCCTTGCGTCAGGCGCACCCAGCGGGTCAGTGCCAACGCCGATGGCGAGTGGTGCTGGAGCGCCGCCGTTCAGCTACGCGTCGCAAGCGGGCCTGCGTTTCACCCCCGAGGCCGGGCACCGCGTGAGCGACCTGGCGGCGCTCTGGGGCGCGCCCAAGCCGAGCGCCGAAACACCGTTTGCATCGCCCGCCGAGACGATCGATACGACATCCGCCGAATGGCCGCTGGGGCGCGCCCTGTCGCAATTGCAGGGCGTCTACATCCTGGCCGAAAACGCGCACGGCCTGGTGATCGTCGACATGCACGCGGCGCACGAGCGCATCGTCTATGAACGCCTGAAGATGCAGTTCAGCAGCGACACCGCTCTGCCTCACCTGCGCAGCCAGCCGTTACTTATTCCGGTCAGCTTTGCGGCCACACAGGCCGAACTGGCGACGGCGGAGAGTCACGGCGCAACCCTGATGGCGCTCGGCCTTGAGATCAGCGCACTGTCGTCCAAAACTCTGGCTGTCCGCTCGATGCCGGCGGCGTTGGCTCAAAGCAACGCCACCGAATTGGCACGCAGTGTGCTGGCCGAGCTCTCGCAGCACGAGGCCAGCACGGTGCTGGCGCGCTCCCACAATGAGTTGCTGGCGAGCATGGCCTGCCATGGCGCTGTGCGTGCCAACCGCCGGTTGAGTCTGGAGGAAATGAACGCCCTGCTGCGCCAGATGGAAACCACCGAACGTGCCGACCAGTGCAATCATGGTCGCCCAACCTGGCGACAGATCAGTCTGCGTGAACTCGACACATTGTTCTTGCGCGGCCGCTGAATTTTGCTAGACTGTGTGCATGGCGCGGGGGGGTAGCTCAGCTGGGAGAGCGCTGCGTTCGCAATGCAGAGGTCGTGAGTTCGATCCTCATCCTCACCACCACGCCACCATCTTTCTAAGTCGTTGATTTTTCAATAGTTTATTCATATCAACAACTTACAGCGACTTCTGTGGTGCACAATCATGATGCACATTGCAAAGGAGTCGATATGCGAATTTCATCAAACGTCACCCCGCGTGGTGATGTTTATTACTTCCGGATGTCCGCTACCGTCAAGCCCGACATATTCGCTGCTGAAGTCATGAAACTGGTCATGGCTGTTGCCAAACTGCTGGTACCTGCCGTCGATGCCATCGCGCTGTTTCCCATCGTCCCGCCCATGACCATAGAAATCTGACTTGTACCCACGTTCCCATCCATCATGCCGTCGCCAGCGTCGTTCATCATCGCGGCAACAAGCGTCGCCGAGATTGGCATGTTCAGGGACTTGGCGTACTGCGACATGGCCGCCAATGTCATGCCGTAGTTGCGCGCGTCCTGACTTGCACCCGCGCCGGATGCTGCTGTAGTGGGGTTCATTGGTTGCGTATGCAGAATGTCACCGATGGAGAAGTAATTGCCCATCGCAGCATTGGCAGCGGTGATATTGGCGTCAGTCATGCCACCGCTCATCCCTGCTGCGCGGCTCTGCGCCATGGCTGTCACGGGAGTCATCCAGACCCCGGTCACAGTGGCGCCGCTGACCAGCGTCGGCAGAACCGCGCTCATGAACTCATTGGCGCGCATCGTCACCGTTGTCTTGGTCGCTTCGTCAATGTAGGTCGCGCCGCTCATTTGCAGCATCACCGAACCGCTGTAGTTGCCCAGCGCCAGGCTGAAATTGCCCTGGCTGTCGGTGGCAACACTGCCAAGCTGCGCGCCCATGGCTCCGCCGTTGATGGCAAAGGCCGTCACCATGGCATTGCTCACAGGCCCGTTGAACGCCGTGCCACTCACGGTGGCATTCTTCATGGGCGTCGGTGCGACCGGTGGAATTTGTCCGCTGGCTCCGTTTAACCTGGTTGCCAAGTCCGGTGTCGTAACCCCGGATTTGTTCTGCGTGGAATTCATGAAGGTATTCATCGCCGCCCCCATGCCGCTGTTTCCAGCGGTCGCTGGCATCATCATGCCGCCCCCCATGCCACCCATCTGCACTGCGGTGGTGCCGGCCTTGCCGTCGAAGACCCCGTCCATGGCGTCGTTCATCATGGCTGTGACCATCGCAGAGGAACTGCTCAGACCTAGCGTTTGAGCATATTGCGACATCGCCGCCAGAGTCATTCCATAGTTCTTCGCATCTTGATTGGCGACAGTGCCAGAGCCCGCCACAAGCGGATTCATCGGTTGGACGTGCAGGATGTCACTCACTGCGAAGTAACTGCCCATGGTCTGGTTCGCTGTGGCGATGTTGACATCGGTCATACCACCTGTCATGTGCTGTGCCATCGCCTGCGCCATCGCAGTCACGGGTGTCACTTGAATACCCGTCACATTGGAGCCGGCTGCCACGGTGGGCAAGACCGCAGTCATTACGTCTCCGGTAGCCATTGGCATGGAAGTACCCGTGGCCTCATCCTTGTAACTTCCACTGCTTGCCTGCAAAACCATGGGTCCTGAATAGGAGCCAATGTTCATGTTGAAGTTGCCGTTCGCATCGGTGGTGGTTGTTCCGACCATTGCACCCAGCATCCCACCAGAAACGCCATAGGCAGTGACCATCGCTCCATTGACGGGCCCTTTGGTCACTGTTCCGCTGGCAAACCCGGTCCCGCCGGAACCCACACAAGCCAGCGTTACCTGTTCCATCGAGGCAAGCCGTGGATTGTTGCGATATCGCTGTACATTCCGGCAATGTGCATCATGCTGCTTCTTTGGTCACTTGGTCTCTCATGCAGCGTTTCAGACAGGTGCATGTGACATAACACTTACCGGATACCAATCACGATTCAGATGCCTTTTGGCAATGTCCGAAGACCGGCCATCACTTGCCCTTCAACTCGGTAGAGCGAACAGCCGCTGCAAAGTGGCCGGACTGGTCAAGTCAACCAACGCACCAAACTATGGTGTTTTTCGGCGTGCGCCATCGCTAAATCTCATGCGAATAGACAATAAAACCGAGATGCTTGGCGACTTTGTCGTACAGCGCTCTGCCTGCCACGTTATTCGTTTGCGTTGTCCAGTAGACGCGGCTGCTTCTGGCCTCACGAGCCGCGTCATACACCGCCTGGATTAATTGGCGAGCAACCCCACGACCACGATGCTGATGCGCGGTAAACAGGTCCTGCAAATAACAAACGTCGTGAAGTCGCGTTGTGCTTCGGTGAAATAAGTAATGTGTTAGGCCAACGATGGCGCCATCACCGTCTTCTGCCACCTGTGCATAGACGGGCTCATCGTTTTCGAAGAATCGCTCCCACGTTGCCTCCGTTATCTGCTCGGGAAGAGCGGTTGCGTCACTTCGGCCATAAAACGCGTTGTACCCGTCCCAAAGTGGCCGCCACTCGGAATAGTCATTGCGTTGGATTGCACGGATTTTGAAGCTGCTGTTCATGGGTTTTCTACTGGTCTCATGGCCAGCATCGTATCCGGTTCACCTCGTCCAGCCCTCCCTGCACAACCGCCTCCACAGAGCCATCTAGACGGTTTCGCACCCAGCCCCTCACACCCAGGACTTTGGCTTGAGAGACCATGGAACCCCGGTAATAAACGCCCTGAACGCGCCCGCAAATCTCCAACCGGTACGTGACATCCACGATTCACCCCCCCAAATGGGACAACTTAAAACATGTAGTTTGGCACTGAGCCAGGAAGCAGTTTCTCAGAGTCTGTCAAGCCCAAACAATTTTTGCATCTTCGCGTCCAGCCTCTTCGTTGGCAGAAGGCGCTTTAGCAACGGTAACCGCGTACTTTGTGCGCCTGTGCGGCAAATGGGACCAGCCATCGGATTAAGCAAATGAGCCACTACCGTAGCCGCAAAGACCTCGCTCGGAGTAGCACCCCTTTGTGAGAGTTGTGCGCGCCCACGAATGAACTTGGCAATCGGTGCGTAAAGCGAGCCTTCAGGAAACGGAACCAGATGTTCGGCGTTGTCACCAAATTTGGACCTGATGCCGCCAGGCTGCACCGTTACAACGCGCACACCCAAAGGACCCAGTTCCATGCGCATGGCATCCGATAGCGCGTGCAACGCGGCCTTGCTGGCGCAGTACACGCCGGCGAAGGGTGTAGTCACGATGCCAGAAATACTGCCAATATTGGCGATGCATGCCTCTTCGGATGCCCGCAGCAGGGGCAGGAATGCCCGGGCAAGCGCCACCGGTGCAATCACATTGGTCTCAAACTGGCGGCGCAGCACATCGGAGTCGGTATCCATCACGGCCCCGAACTGGCCGTAGCCTGCGTTGTTGACAAGAATGTCCAGCCGGGTCGACGTAGCCTCAATCTGAGAGCGAGCTCTCTCGATGCTGTCCGGTCTTGTTACATCGAGCGCCACAGAGCTCAGTCCCATTGCAGTCAATGCCTCCAACGCGGCTGGTTGGCGTGCTGTGGCGAAGACCGTGTGACCGCGCTTCTTGAACTCCAGCGCCATCGCTTGACCGATACCACTGGAGCAGCCGGTGATGAGAATCGTTTTAGGTGTGTTCATGACGAGTCATTTCCTGTCTGTTTTGCTTAAATTATCAGGGGTCGACTGTATGGATGTTCCCGCATGAAGAAACAATCTTTACAAGGCGTTGACTAACTTTTTTTGGCTTCTGAAGCGTTAGAGGTTCATGATTCACTTGTACGCAAACAAGAAAAGGCAGCCGTCATGAACAAGCTACTTCTTTTACCCTTGGCACTTATCGCAAGTGGGGCGACCTTCGCCCAAGAGGTTGGTCGTGTGATTTCTGCCACCCCAGTCGTTCAACAGACGAATGTGCCGCGACAGGTCTGCACGACTGAGCAAGTAGCCCAGCAACAGCTCAAATCGGGCGCTGGCGCCATGTTGGGGGCCATCGCAGGTGGAGCCATGGGATATGCGATTGGTGGCGGCGCCGGTAAAGCCGCAGCGACTGTGCTTGGACTCATTGGCGGCGCGGCTGTTGGTGACAATATTGAGGGCGGTCAATCGGCACAGGCCCAAAACGCACAGCGGTGCACAACGCAAAACTCCGTTGAAAACAGGCCTGTTGCCTACAACGTTTTGTATGAATTTGGTGGCAAGCAGTACTCTGTGCAAATGCCCAATGACCCCGGACCCACCCTCCAACTTCAAGTCAGTCCCGTGGGTGCGGCTTCACAAGTCGCAATACAAGCCACCACTGTGACTTACGCGCAACCAAGCTATCAACAGCCAACCTATTCACAGCCTGCTTATCAACAGCGAACTTACGCGCAGCCCGTATATCAACAGCCCATATATGTGGCTGCAGAGCCTCAGGTCTACTACGTCTCCCCTGGCTACTACAGTCAGCCCAACTACGTTCCTGTGGCTGCCCTAATTGGGCTTGGAATATGGTATGGCAGTCAAGGTCATGGGCACCGTCGCTGGCGCTGACATCTCTTCAGCCCCAATTTCAGGCACGACAGCTCCTTCGAATGTTGCGAAATCGACGAAGGACGGTTGATTGGCATCAACCATCTTGCAAATCATTAAGAGCCAACTATTCCACATGGTGGCAGCCGACGTTTGCAGCGAGCGTGGCTCTAGTATTTGGCTACTGATTTGCCAACGTCTTGACCGATTTTTGAGCACCACGCTCAAACCATTGACTGGCGTAGGGTCCAAGACTTCTTCGACAAGTTATCCACAGATTTAGTCACTGCGTGCGGGGATATCTTTGGGCCGCACTACCCGAAGAAACAACCGTATTGGTCACGCTCGACAACAGCAAGAAATGCATCTATGGACTTGACTTCAAGGTCGGGCTCATAGCCATGCCATTTCAAATCACGCTTCATCCAGAAAATCTTCCAGAGGTTCTTGCTGCGCACGAATGTCGTCCTGGCAATCGGCAATTCGGACTTCTTCGTCGGGTCGTCGTACACCGGTCTGATTTCAAAGACCTCGACGCTTTGGCCATCAATCTTGCAAGCAAGGTCTACCTGGTCACGCATGTGATGTGGCGGACGGCGACGTTCCAGGAATGAGGCAATTGCTTTATCGCAGCGTTAATCTATTTCCGAGTTGAGGGGCAGTATAAAAAAAGCGCCCTGT
>CAYHDD010000069.1:0-9417 GCA_964355195.1 uncultured Rhodoferax sp.
GCACCTCGGGCACTTCGCGTCCGATGGCCAGCGCGTCTTCCTCGGTCAGGCCCTGACCGGTCTGCGCGCCCAGGCGCACGCCGCCGGCAGTCACACCACCGGGAATTACCAGCATGATGTTGGAGCCCAGGCCCTTCATCTGCTCTTGCACGCGCTGCGTGGCACCGCTGCCGACGGCAATCATGGTGATGACCGCCGCCACGCCGATGATGATGCCCAACATGGTCAGAACCGAGCGCAGGGTATTGGCCGCCAAGGCCCGCAGGGCGATACGAAACGGCGCCAACAGGTTCATGGGGCAGTCTCCACAGCATGATCATCACGGGCCTGCCCCACCATGCGGGAATCAGGGCTCAGACCCGGGGCCACACGCTGGGGCTGGCGCACGTCCTCAATGATCAGACCGTCCCGGAACACCAGTCGGCGCCGCGCCCACGCTGCGATGTCGCTTTCGTGCGTGACGATGATCACCGTCATACCCTGCGCGTTGAGCTCGGTCAGCAGTTGCATGATGTCTTCGCTGGTCTTGGTGTCGAGGGCACCGGTCGGCTCGTCGGCCAGGATCAGTTGCGGCTGGTTCACCAGTGCGCGCGCAATCGCCACACGCTGCTGCTGCCCCCCTGACAGCTCGGACGGCGTATGGCCACAACGCTCGCCCAGACCGACGCGCTCCAGAGCGCTGCGCGAGCGCGCCTTGCGGTCTGCCGCCTTGACGCCGGCGTAGAGCATCGGCAATTCAACATTTTCCAGTGCGCTGGTGCGCGCCAGCAGGTTGAACTGTTGAAAGACAAAACCGATGCGCCGGTTGCGGATCGAGGCAAGCTGGTCCTGCGCCATGGCTTCCACCTCTTCGCCTGCCAGCCGGTACTCGCCACTGGTGGGCAGATCAAGGCAACCCAGAATGTTCATCAGGGTCGACTTGCCAGAACCAGAAGCCCCCATGATGGCCACAAAATCGCCTTCGGCGATGTCCAGCGAGACGCCACGCAAGGCGTGTACCGTCTGCTCACCCATGCTGTAGGTCTTGACCAGATCGCGCGCTTCTATCAGCGCAGCGCCAGACCCCGCAGCGAGCGGCAGTGAGGGGCGCACGGGAGCGTTCATATTTGTCTAGAACGGCATGCGTGGGCCGGTGGCGGGCCTGGCTTGCGCCGGGCCTGAACCCGCCGTGACGGTGCCGACAATGACCAATGCCCCTTCCTTGAGCAGTTTGGCTTCGGGCGCGTTGGCGTCGACCAGCAGTTCGGTGCTGCTGCCGTCGGTCACGCCCAGACGCACGTTGTAGGCCTGCGGCTGGCCGCCTTCGTCGAGCAGGTAGATGCGTCCGCGTGTGTTCTGCCGACCGACGGTCTGCGCCAAGAGGGCGGCGTACTTCGGCTTTTGCTCGGCTGTCAAGACATCGCCGATGCGTGCGCGGACGTCGGCGTTCAGGCGCTCGCGCGCCTTGCCCCGCTCTTCGGCTGCGAGCTCACGCAGTGCCATGAATTTGGACCTGGCCTCGGCATAAATGGCGTCCACCCTTTCAACTTGAGGCGGGCTAAGGGCCAGTTCCAAAACAACGCGGTTGCGAAATTCGGAGGCCGGGTTGCCGCCCGCCTGCGGTGTCGGGGTTGCAAGCACAGACCCGGCCGAGCCGCCAGGGGCAGCGCCGGGGGTCACCACGGGTGGCGCTTTGGCCGGGGCTTGCGCTTGCGTGCTCGTCCCATCGGACTGCATCTGCTGGTAGACACCGCGTTGCTGCGGGCTCAGCATGCGACTGATCTGCTCGCGCATCTCGGCACTGAGCTTCTCGCGCGCTGCTGCCCGGCTCTCTTCCGGCAACTCGCGCAGCATCATGAATTTGGGCCGCAAATCGCTATTGATGGCGTCCAGTTTGGTTTGCTGTTCGGCGCTCAGCTTGAGCTCGTTCACCAACCGCTCACGCAGCGCTGCAAAGCCGCCGCCCTGCGACGGCTGCGCCAGTGCCTGCCCGATCCAGCTCCAACCGCCGGCCTGACCAGTCGTGGCACGCGATGCCGGCGCCGAAGCCGCGGCAGCGGGCTCGACACCTGCGATGCGCACTCGCAGCGCCGCATTGGGTACCTTGAGCACGTTCTCGCGCGACTCAACCACCACGCGCACATTGGCAGTCATGCCCGGCAGCAGGCGCCCGCCGCTGTTGGAGAAAGCCACCACCGCCACATAGGTCACCACATTGGCCACGTTCTGGGCCGCCTTGCGAACCTGTTTGACTTCCCCTTCAAAGGTCTGGCCCGGAAAGGCGTCCACCGTGAAAGTAGCCTTCTGCCCAGTCCGAATGCGCCCGACATCTGACTCGTCGATGCTGGCATCCACCTGCATGTCCTGCAAGTTCTGGGCGATCACAAACAGCTCAGGCGCTTGCAAGCTGGCCGCCACGGTCTGCCCCTTCTCAATCGCCCGCTTGATCACGATGCCGTTGACTGGCGATGTGATGCGCGTGCGCGCCAGGTCGATGCGCGCCTGCGCCAGCGACGCCTCACGCTGCGCCACGTTGGCTTGAGCGCTCTTGATCTGGGCGTCTGTCACCCCAAGCTGCGCCTGCGCCAGTTTCAGCGACTCGGTACTGGTGTTGACGAGCGCGCGCGCCTTGTCGGCCTCGCTCTGCGTAATGAATTGCTTTTCAACCAGATTTTGCTTTCGATCAAGGTCGCGCTGGGCCTCGATCAAGTCAACCTGGGCACGTGACACGCTGGCCCGACTGGCGGCGGAGTTGGCCTGCGCGGTGAGCACGGTCGCACGCGCGGCATCCACATCGGCCTGCGCCGAGCGCACCCGGTATTCAAAGGTCTCGGGGTCGATCACGGCGATCAACTGACCGGCTTTGACCTCGGCGTTGAAATCGACAAAAAGGTCCTTGATCTGGCCCGATACCTGGGTGCCAACGGAGACCTGAGTCACCGGGTTGACCGCCCCGCTGGCCGACACCGTAGCCAGCAAGGAACCGCGCTCAATCTTGCCCGTTCGGTATTGCACGGCATCGGCGCCCGCACGCTGACTCCACCACCAGGCCACCCCACCCGCGATGAGCGCCAGGCCCACCATCCCTGCGATCCAGTACGACTTTTTCATGTCGCCCATTGTAGAAACCTGAAGACACGGGTTCGTTTCCGTCAGGTAAAGAAGCTGGCCATCGCAGATTCAATGTCATGTTCCAATAGCAGCCTTCCAACCAGGCCCACCCACCATGAAATTTACGTTCACCCCCGGCATTGCCCTGCTCTTGACAGCACTCGGTGTACAGGCTCAGGAAGCCGACGCGCGGCTTTGGGAGGTCGGCGTGATCGGGGGCTTCGCCTCGACCCCGGCCTACCCGGCTGCGAACGAACGTACCCAGCGGGTGCTGGCCCTGCCCTTTCTGATCTACCGCGGTGAAGTGCTGCGTGCCGACCGCGATGGCTTGAGCGCGCGAGTGCTGCACAACAGCGACCTCGATTTGGATGTCGGCTTTTCGGCCTCGCTGCCTTCGCGCGCGAACGACAGCATCGCACGCCAGGGCATGGCCGACCTGGGTGCGCTTGTGGAGCTAGGACCGCGCCTGAGATGGACACTGTCGCGACCGAGCCCCGACAGCCGTGTGCAGCTTCAGTTTCCGCTGCGTGCGGTGATGGAACTCAGGGACGGCATCAGCGCACAAGGCCTGATTCTGGAGCCCGAGCTGAACTTCGAGAAGCGCAACGTGGGCTCCGGCTGGAGCCTGGCGGCGAGCGTCGGCGCGGTGTTCGGGGACCGCAAGCGCAATCATTTCTTTTACGGGGTGGCGCCCCAGTACGCCACCACCTCGCGTCCGGCCTACGAGGCCAGGGCTGGCCTCATTTCCAGCCGCCTGAGCGTCAGTACGTCCAAACATCTGGACCCCGATTGGCGATTGTTCGGCTTTCTGCGCTTCGAAAACTATGCCGGCACGGCCAACCAGACCAGCCCGCTGCACTTGCAGACCCATGGCGCCTCGGTTGGACTCGCGCTGGCCTGGACCTTTGCACGCTCCGAGCGTCTGGCTCGGGAGTAAAGGAAACCGAGGGTTTCCCCTGGCATGCATCAAGCACCGAGGATGACGGTGACCGCGAGCGCATTCTTCACAGGGGGCGTACGGGCGCCCGTTGGGACGTAGCGACCCCAACGATGCCGCCATCGCCAGGATGGTGCTTGCGCTGGCCGACGGTTTGGGGCTGTCGGTGGTCGCTGAAAGAGTCGAAATCGAGGCGCAGCGTGACTTCCTGGCTGCCCTGGGTTGCCATGCCTGCCAAGGCAGCTTGTTCAGTCGGCCGATGCCAATCGATGCCCTGGAAGCGTTTCTGCCTCGGGTCTGACCGAGATCGGGCGAGGATTTCGCGCCTGATCGCGTCGTGTCGCGTGCCGATTTGTGCATTTGATCGCATGCGACTCATGATCAACGCCGTTATCGGGCATAGTTTGGCCTGATCAAAGTCTTTTTGGGAACTCTCCATGAATGCTGCTCTGACCCCGCAAGAGATTGACCGCCTGGCAGGCAAACGCGCCGCTCGAAAGATGGGCTGGGGTCTGGGCTTGCTGGTGCACGGCCTGGTGGTATTCGTCGCGCCGCCCGGGAGCAGCTTTCATCAGCGCTTGGTGCAGCAGGAACGCGCGCGCCTGCAAGAGCAACAAGGCTCCAAGTGAGCTGTCCAGCAAAAGGGCAACGCCCGTGGGCTGTGCGTTTGCTGGTGGAGCGAAGCCTGCCGGCGCTGACTGTCAACACCGTCATTGCACTCGGCTTGACGGCTCTGAGCGGTGGCGAGTTTGCTCACAACCTGGTCTACTCGCATTGCATCGGCATCAGCATCTGGATGCTCATGGAAGTGGCACAACATTTCTGGCTCCCCAACCCAAAGCAACAGTGGCGTCGCCTCTTCCTGATTGTTCCGATAGCGGTTACGCTGGGCTATACGATGGGCCTGCACGGCGCCGCCTGGCTGCTCAGCCATCAGATTGACGGTCTCTGGTCGCAGCGTCCGCGCGAGCTACTGGGTTTGCTGCTGATGAGCCTGTCAGCCGGTGGTGCACTGACCTACTACTTCATGAGCCGTGAACAACTGGCCTCGGCCAACGCCGACATGGCTTTTGCCGCGGCGCAGACCGAGGCGGCGCAGCGCCAGGCCGCAGAGTCGCGGCTGATGCTGCTGCAAAGCCAGTTGGAACCACACATGTTGTTCAATACGCTGGCCAATCTGCGCGCGCTGATCAACACCGACCCGCACGCCGCCAGCGCCATGCTGGACCACCTCAATGCCTACCTGCGCGCCACCCTGAGTGCCTCGCGCGCCAGCAGCCACTCGCTGCAAGCCGAGTTCGACCGCCTGCGCGATTACCTTGAGTTGATTGCTGTGCGCATGGGGCCACGTCTACGCTACAACCTGGACCTGCCGGCGGGCCTGGCGCAGTTGCCGATACCGCCCCTGCTTTTGCAGCCCCTGGTCGAGAATGCGATCAAACACGGGATCGAACCCAAGGTCGAAGGCGGCAGCATCAGCGTGTGTGCGCGCCAGGAAGTCGGGCAACTGCTGCTGGAAGTAAGCGACACCGGGGTCGGCCTTGCGCCTGAGCCCGACGCCGCGAGCGGCTTTGGGCTGGCCCAGGTGCGCGAACGCCTCGCCACCAGCTACGCCGCGCAAGGCAAGCTGAGCCTGCAAGCCAACGCGAGCGCGGGCGCGGGCACGCGAGCCTGTGTCAGTTTGCCGCTACCACACTAGCCTGATCATGAACACCATCACCACCCCGACCGCCCTGATCGCTGAAGACGAACCGCTGCTGGCAGCCGCCCTGAAAGCTGAACTGGCAAGCGTCTGGCCCGAGTTGAACGTCGTCAAGATAGTCGGTGACGGCGCCTCGGCCGTGCAACAGGCGCTCGATCTTGTGCCCGACGTCCTGTTCTTCGACATCCGCATGCCGGGCTTGAGCGGACTCGAAGCGGCTGCCGAGCTGGCCGACCGTTGGCGCACCGAGGGTGTCGGCGGCAAGCCCTTTCCGGCGCTGGTCTTCGTCACCGCCTATGACCAGTACGCCATCGCCGCCTTCGACGCCCAGGCCATGGATTACCTGCTCAAGCCCGTTCAAACCGAGCGCCTGCAAAAGACCGTCGCCAAGCTGCGTACCGCACTCGCCAACCACTCACAGGCATCGACCCACTTCGAAGCCACGATGGTCCAGTTGCGTGGCCTGCTGAACGCGTCCGCCACGCCGCCTGTCAATGCCACCCTCAAGCTGATTCAGGTCAGTGTCGGCAATGCCATTCGCATGGTGCCGGTGGTCGAGGTGGTCTACCTGGAGGCGGCCGACAAATACGTGCGCATCCTCACCAGCAACCGCGAATACCTGATCCGCACACCGCTCAAGGAGCTGCTGCCCCAGCTCGATGCCAGCATGTTTTGGCAAATTCACCGTGGCAGCGTGGTGAACAGCACCTGCATTGAAGCCGTCACGCGTGACGAGGCTGGCAAGCTCAGTGTGAGTCTGCGTTCACGCCCTGAGAAGCTGCCGGTGAGTCGCCTGTACGTGCACCTGTTCAAGGCGATGTAAGGTGCACGCGATGGCGCTTCAGGCCCTTGGGTAAGCGGGCATGTCGAAGCCTGCAGCGGCGAGCTGTTTGAGCAATTCGGTGGCGCCAGCCTCGCTCATGGCAGACAGCGGCGGGCGCACCACCGACCACGATGCCTGCTTCGAGAATTCGGCGACCACGCGCTTCATGGCCGGGATCATGGCTTGCGCCTGAAAGATGTTGCGGACGACATCCGCCTTGACCTGGAGTTTGGCACCCTGGGCGCCGTTCCAGCCTTCGTACAGCGCCTGAATAGCGGCCGGATTCATGTTGACAGTGGCACTGATGCAACCCGCCGCCCCCAGCGGCAGGGCTCTGGACAAGAGCGATTCGCTGGCTGGAAACACATCGAAACCGTCCTTGGCGAAGTTGTCGAGCATGGCCTGCGTGTTGTCCCAGTTGCCCGATGAATCCTTGGCGCCGACCACCGTGTCGGGGTAGCGCTTGCGTAGCATGGCGATCAGGTTCAGCGTGATCGGCACCTGGGTGACCTGCGGGATGTGGTACAGGTAGATTTTCAGGCGCTCATCAGCGACGCGCTCGATGACCTCGGCGTAGTAGGCAAACAGACCCTCGTCCGAGACGCCCTTGAAAAAGAACGGCGGCAGCATCAAGGCACCGGCCGCACCGCTCTGTACCGCGTGGCGTGTCAGCGTGACGGCATCGGTCAGCGCGCAACCACCGGTGCCGGGCATCAGACGTGTCGCCGGAATGCCAGCTTGCAAAAGCGCCTCCGTCAGTTCCATGCGCTCCGACACCGACAGTGAAGCGGCTTCCGAGTTGGTGCCAAAGATCGCTAGGCCGACCCCGTTGCTGATCAGCCACCGGCAGTGCGCGATGAAGCGTTGGGCATCAGGCTCCAGCCGGGGATTGAAGGGTGTCAGGACCGGCGCAAAGGCGCCACGCAAGCGTGTATTCATGGGTAGAGGTGAGCAGTTTGCAGGCAAAGTGGCCAGCTGGCACGATTTTAGGATGCTGTGGACTTTCACCCGATGCATGTGCCGGTGAGCCAGTTTTCCACGACCCGAATGGGGTCGCCCCGACTCTTGCTACCAATCACCTGACGAACGGCCTGCCAATCTGTTGATTCTGGATGTACACTGTAAATAACCCCATACTTCTGACACTATGAACACGCCTCACCAGAACAGCAAACGCCCCATCGGCATTGACCTGTTCTCCGGGGCTGGTGGTTTGTCACTGGGCTTTGAGCAGGCCGGATTCGATGTTGCGGCAGCCGTCGAAATCGATCCCATTCATTGCGCCACGCACGAATTCAATTTCCCGAATTCAAAGACCCTCTGCGCTTCAGTCGTGGACTTGACTGGCAGCGAAATTCGTCGGCAAGCGGGTCTTGGCACGACGGACATTGACGTGGTGTTTGGCGGTGCGCCGTGTCAGGGATTTTCCATGATGGGCAAACGTGCTCTGGACGATCAGCGCAATCAACTGGTTTTCCACTACGTGCGTTTGGTGGCTGAGTTAAGACCGAAGTACTGCGTCTTTGAGAACGTGAAAGGCCTCACCCTGGGCAGGCATGTGCAGTTCCTCGATGAATTGATTGTTGCGCTGGGCGATGCGGGTTACGAAGTGCTGCTGCCCTATCGGGTTCTCAACGCAGCGGACTTCGGTGTTCCTCAAGATCGGCGACGCCTGTTCTTGATTGGCGCCCGAAAAGACCAGGCCTTACCCCGCTATCCTGACCCGCTGAAGAAGTTGATCACCGTTTGGGATGCCATTGGTGATTTGCCCGACGCGAATGAGTTTGCAGAGCTGCGCGAGTCCGATTCGGTCCCCGTCACCTGGACTAGCGACTCTCCCTATGCCAGGCGCATGCGTGGTTTTGCACGCGACCCGGCCGACTTTGCGTACGGCCGCAGTTTCGATGCTGGCGTGTTAACCGCCAGCCTGCGCACCCAACACACCGCGCTATCGCAACAACGCTTTCTCGCAACAGCAAATGGTGATACCGAGCCCATCAGTCGCTTCAAGAAATTGCATCCTCAGGGCTTGTGCAACACTCTGCGTGCCGGCACAGATAGCGCACGCGGCGCATTCACGTCACCACGCCCGATACATCCTGCTTTGCCCCGCGTCATCACCGTTCGCGAAGCCGCCCGGCTGCATTCATACCCGGACTGGTTCAGGTTTCACACTACCAAGTGGCATGGCTTTCGTCAGATAGGCAACAGCGTCCCACCGCTGTTGGGGCGCGCTGTGGCAGCTCAGATCATGGACGCCCTCGGCCGACAGCCCGAGCAGCCGCAGCAGGTACTGCAAACAGGCGATGTGCGGCTGCTGACACTCCAGATGTGGCATGCCTCCCAGCTCTTCGGCGTTGCCAAGAATGTGATTGCACAGCGAACCCGAAAGCAGTTCATTGATGAAAAATCAAAAACCATCGACGAAGCCTATGCCTGACGCGAAGATCAAGGCCAAGCCAGTGCAGCCAAAGGTGCAGAACAGATACTCCGCCATCATCGCGAAAGTATTCACCAACCACTATGGCAAACGGGGTGAATCGTTCGAGTTCACGCGCAGTGAATTTGAGGGCGTTGCGTCCGGGCTTGGTATCACACTTCCCAAGAACGTTGGCGACCTGATCTACTCATTTCGCTACCGCAACGAGTTACCCGCCAGCATCCTGGCAACAGCCAAAGATGGCCTGGAGTGGATCATTGAAGGCACGGGCCGTGCCAAGTACCGGTTCCGCTTGGTCAAGCTCAATCGCATCGTGCCAAGAGAAGAACTTCTGACCATCAAAGTGCCCGATGCCACACCCGAGATCATCGGTGCGTATGCACTGGGGGACGAGCAGGCGCTGCTGGCAAAGGTGCGTTACAACC
>CAYHDD010000070.1:0-9369 GCA_964355195.1 uncultured Rhodoferax sp.
CGTGTTGCGGACGGGCACCCGGCTTGTCCACTTTATTCACTACCAAGATTGGCTTGAGTCCGAGGGCCAGCGCCTTCTTGGTCACAAAGCGGGTTTGCGGCATCGGGCCTTCCTGCGCATCGATCAGCAACACGACGCCGTCCACCATGGAGAGTGCGCGTTCGACTTCACCGCCGAAGTCGGCGTGACCTGGGGTATCGACGATGTTGATGTGCGTGCCCTCCCAGGTCACGGCGCAGTTCTTGGCCAGAATCGTGATGCCACGCTCTTTTTCAATCGCATTGTTGTCCATCACTGTGTCCACCACTTTCTCGTGCTGGGCGAAAGTGCCGGACTGGCGCAGCAGCTGGTCGACCATCGTGGTTTTGCCATGGTCAACGTGCGCGATGATGGCGATGTTTCGGATTTGTTTATAGCTCATAGTTCACTTTCATAATCGATTCATCTGCTCAATCTCGATCGGACTGAGCAGACGGTTAGGAATAAGTTCGCCGGCCTTGATGTGGCCGGTGCCCAGCAAGGTGCGAGGCGTTTGCGCGTAAACCGCGACCTGAGCTGAGTCAGGCCAGTTGCCGCGGCGGCGCAAACCGCTCAGGAAACGCCCAGCATTGTCAGCGTCAAGACTGATCGGCAGATGATCGCTCAGCAGTGCATCAACCGGCAGCATCCGGGCTTGGCGGTCCTCGTCCGCCATCGCTTGCAACGCCTCCAGAGTCGTGCACTGCGACACGCCAAAACCGCCCGTCTCGACACGCCGCAAAGCGCTCAGGTGCGCCCCACAGCCGAGCGCCTCACCGATGTCCTCGGCCAAGGTGCGAATGTACGTGCCCTTGCTGCACTTCACTTTCAGTTCGACGCTTGGGGGTTCACCAGTGTTCTGTACCAGAATCCCGGTCATCTCAAGAATGCGCACCTCGCGTGCCTGACGCTCCACCTCAATGCCGGCGCGCGCATAGTGGTACAGGGCACGTCCATCTTTCTTCAAGGCGCTGTGCATCGGCGGCACTTGGCTGATGACGCCGGTGAACTGCTGGATCACCGCAGCCAGCATGGGCGCGCTGACGTCAATGGCGCGCTCCTGAGTCACTTCCCCCTCGGCATCGCCGGTACTTGTGCGTTGGCCCAGCCTCAGCCTGGCCTCGTACGTTTTGTCAGCCTCCAGTTGGAGTTGACTGAATTTCGTGGCGGCGCCAAAACAAAGGGGCAAGACGCCGCTCGCCAGCGGGTCCAGAGTGCCGGTGTGGCCGGCTTTCTCAGCACGCAACAACCACTTCGCCTTCTGCAAAGCATCATTACTGGACCAACCCAGTGGTTTGTCCAGCAACAGCACCCCGTGGACGGCTCGCCTGGTGACCTTGCCTCCACGCTCGCCCACTGCGTGTGGCTTTCTGCCCCCCAAGGGGGCCTTCGCACCTTGGGGCGGCCCGGCGGTGCTCATGTCAGTCCTCGTTCTTGGAGCGCGAGGCCACGGCCTGCGCAATCAAGGCGTTCATGTCGGCGGCACGCTCCGTGGTGCGGTCAAATACAAAGTGCAGCGTAGGCACCGTGTGGATATGCAAGCGCTTGAACAAGCCAGCGCGCAGGAAGCCCGCCGCCTGGTTCAGGCCTTCGGTGCATTCTTTGACATCACCGGCGAGCAGACTGAAGAACACCTTGGCGTGCGCATAGTCCGGTGTCACTTCCACTGACTGAATGGTCACAAGCCCAACCCTCGGGTCTTTCAACTCGCGCGCGATCAACTCGGTCAGATCACGCTGGATCTGATCCGCAATTTTGAAGCTGCGATTCGGGGTGTTCGACTTCTTGCGCACGATTTTGGGGTGGGGATTGGGTCGCTGCTACAGGGTCCGAGCCACTTCACGGATCTCAAAGAACTCGAGCACATCCGATTCCTGGATATCGTTGTAGTTCTTGATGTTGAGACCGCAATCAAAGCCTTCCTTGACCTCTTTGGCATCGTCTTTGAAGCGCTTGAGCGAGTCCAACTCACCGGTAAAGATGACGACGTTGTCGCGCAGCAAGCGCAGGCGCGATGTACGCCTGACCACGCCGGAAGTGACCATGCACCCGGCGATGGAGCCGATCTTGCTGACCTTGAAAACCTGGCGTATTTCGGCCGTACCAATGACTTCTTCTTTCTTATCGGGCGTCAACATGCCCGACATCGCCAGCTTGAGTTCATCCACAGCGTCGTAAATGATGTCGTAGTAGCGAATATCGACGCCGTTGTTCTCGGCCAGTTTGCGCGCACCGGCGTCGGCACGGGTATTGAAACCGATGATCACGGCCTTGGCCGCAATCGCCAGATTCACGTCTGATTCGCTGATGGCGCCGACCGCCGCGTAGACCAGTTGCACCTTGACCTCGTCGGTCGAGAGTTTGAGCAAGGACTGGGACAGGGCCTCTTGCGAGCCTTGTACGTCGGCCTTGACGATGATGGGAACCATCTTGACCTCCCCGGCCGCCATGTCGGTGAACATGTTCTCCAGTTTGGCGGCCTGCTGTTTGGCCAGTTTCGTATGACGGAACTTGCCGGCTCGGTAAGTGGCGATTTCCCGCGCGCGACGCTCGTCCGCCATCACCATGAACTCATCACCCGCCTGCGGCACTTCGGTGAGACCTTGAATTTCGACCGGAATTGATGGACCGGCAGTCTTGATGCTGCGCCCATTCTCATCGAGCATCGCGCGGACTCGGCCGTAAGTCGAACCGGCCAAAACCACATCCCCCGTCTTGAGCGTACCGGTCTGCACCAGCACCGTTGCCACCGGACCGCGCCCCTTGTCAAGTTTTGCCTCGATCACCAGACCCTTGGCCATGGCGTCCACCGGCGCACGCAACTCCAACACTTCGGCTTGCAGCAGAACCTGCTCCAGCAAGGCGTCGATACCCGCTCCGGTCTTGGCCGACACCGGCACAAAGGGAGAGTCGCCACCGAACTCCTCGGGCACCACTTCTTCAACGACCAATTCGTTCTTGACCCGCTCCAGATTCGCATCAGGTTTGTCAATCTTGTTGATAGCCACCACGATCGGGACACCCGCAGCGCGCGCGTGCTTGATGGCCTCCTTGGTTTGGGGCATCACACCATCGTCGGCCGCCACGACAAGGATCACGATATCAGTCGCCTTGGCGCCACGGGCGCGCATGGCCGTGAAGGCCTCGTGACCGGGTGTATCAAGGAAAGAGATCATGCCGCGTGCTGTTTCAACGTGGTAGGCACCAATGTGCTGCGTAATGCCGCCAGCCTCGCCCGAGGCCACCTTGGCGCGCCGAATGTAATCCAGCAACGATGTCTTGCCGTGGTCAACGTGACCCATCACCGTCACCACGGGCGCGCGAGGCAGAGACTCCGACTGTTGATGCGCCACTTCGTCGTCAGTGAACGCTTCGGGGTCATCCAGCGCTGCCACCACGGCCTTGTGACCCATCTCTTCGACCAGAATCATGGCTGTGTCCTGATCCAGGGGCTGGTTGATAGTGACCATCTGCCCCAATTTCATCAACTGCTTGATGACCTCAGACGCCTTGACGGCCATCTTGTGGGCCAATTCCGCCACTGTGATCGTCTCGGGAACATGAACCTCGATGACGCGAACCTCGGGCGCAGCCACCGAAGCATGACTGTCTTGGCGGTCTCTGTCATTGCTACCGCGTTTGCCTCGCGGTCCGGCACGCCAATTGTTCGCCCGCCCGGGGCCGCCCGTACCCACGGCACCGCGCGTCGGAAGCGCCTTCTTCTTGGCCGGATCACCGGCCCAACTGCTTGACAGTTTTGCCGACTTGACCTCTTTGCCCGCGGCACCAGGTGCACTCGGTGCTGCCGCCACGGCGCCACCAGCGCGCGGCCCTTTTGGGGGCACTGCGCCAGCACTGGGTTTGTGCAAGGTTCCTTTGATGCTCGCGGCCTTGGCGGCCTCGGCGGCCAGCACCGACGGCGGCTTGGCCTCCTCTATTTTCTTCGCAGCCGCCTTTTTGGCGGGTGCCGACATCATGAGCCGGATGGCAGCAGCTTCGGACTCGGCGGTGCGTCGACGCTTGGCCAAGTCGCTAGCCCGCGCCACATCTTCGGCGGCGCGCGTATTCGATTCGGCGAGTGCTGTGGCACGCGCCTGCTCCTGCACCTTGGCGACCGCTTGTGCCTTTTCAAGGTGTTGCAACGCCTCGGCAGCCTGGCTCGAAGCATCAGGGGCCTGCGACTCGGCAGCCTTGGATTTGCCTTGCTCGGCAAGCGCCTGGGCAGCTACCTTTTGTGCCGCTTCCTCGGCCGCCTGCGAGGCCGCTTCGCGTGCGCGTGCCTCCTGCTCTTCACGCAGCCGCCTGCGCTCAACCAGTTCCTCCTCCTGACGCCGAATCAACTCCGCCTGACGCTGAGCTTGCTCCTCACGACGCGCCAATTCGGCATGATCGATGGTTGGCTGGGCCTGCGGCACGGCGTCGGACTCTACCGTCTCGGCCGCCACTTCATGACCGTCTTCGCGGCGAACAAAGGTTCGCTTCTTGCGCACTTCCACCTGGATCGTCCGCGCCTTCCCGGTCGCGTCCGCCTGCTTGATCTCGCTGGTTGATTTCTTCACCAAGGTGATCTTCTTGCGCTCAACCCCGGGAGCACCGTGGGTCGACTGCAGATAGGTCAACAAACTCAGCTTGTCAGCCTCGTTCAGCGTGTCGGCCGGAGAGAGCTTGGACACCCCCGCCTGCTTCAATTGCTCAAGCAGCGTTTCGGTGGACTTTTTGAGTTCGCTGGCAAACTCGGCGACGGTCGTACTGGACATTTGTTGTGTAACCTCTAGTTCGGCCAGGCATACCTCTTGGGCACACCAGGCCATCACTGAAACTTTATGCTATTTAACGCATAGACAAGCCCTTCGGGCGGTTGGCGGCGGGCTATAAATCCCTGCTCTCATGAATTCTGGCTTGATGTCGGCTCAGCGGCGTCATTGGCGAACCAATGTTCGCGCGCCTGCATGATCATGGACGTGGCGTCATCGACCGACTGACCGGTGATCTCAGTGAGCTCATCGACTGCCAAATCGGCCAAATCGTCGCGACTGTGAATCCCGCTGTCCGCAAGCTTGGCCACCAACTCAGGCGTCATTCGATCCAGATCGCGCAACGCCAGAGCAACGTTTTGCGCGCCTTCTTCAAGGGCAATTTCCATCGTCAGCAGGGCATCCTTGGCGCGGGTGCGCAATTCGTTGACGGTGTCCTCGTCGAAGCTCTCGATTTCAAGCATCTCTTCCAGCGGCACATAAGCCACCTGCTCGAGGCTGGTAAAGCCCTCGGCAATCAAGAGATCGGCAATCTCCTCGTCCACGTCAAGCTTTTCCATGAACAACCTGCGACCGGAATCAGTCTCGCTGGCTTGCTTTTGCGCCGACTCGGCGGCATCCAGGATACTGATCTTCCAACCGGTCAATTCGGATGCCAGCCGCACATTCTGGCCGCCTCGACCGATGGCGATGGCGAGATTTTCCTCGTCGACCACCACGTCCATGGCGTGACGCTCTTCATCGACAACGATGGAGGACACATTGGCTGGCGCCAACGCACCAATGACGAATTGTGCCGGGTCTTCGCTCCACAGGACAATGTCAACGCGTTCGCCCGCCAACTCATTGGTGACGCCGTTGACACGCGTACCGCGAACGCCGACGCAAGTACCAATCGGGTCGACCCGCTTGTCATGTGACAACACGGCAATTTTGGCCCGCGAGCCAACGTCACGTGCACAGGACTTGATCTCGAGCAAGCCCTGCTCGATCTCGGGTACTTCCTGGCGGAAAAGTTCGATCATGAACTCGGGCGCCGAACGCGACAGGATGATCGGGGCGCCGCGCAAAGTCAGATCAACCTCCATGATCATGGCCCGAACGCGGTCACCCATGCGCAGATTTTCCTTCGGGATCATCTCGCTACGTCGCAAGCGCCCCTCAACACGGCCGCTCTCAACGATGATGTCACCCTTGTCCATGCGCTTGACGGTGCCAACAAAGATCTTGTCGCCTCGCGACATGAAATCGTTCAACAACATCTCGCGCTCAGCGTCTCGAATCTTCTGCAAAATGACCTGTTTGGCGGCCATGGCACCGATACGACCAATCGGCACGGACGGGACGGTTTCTTCGATGTATTCGTCAACCTCGATGTCAGCAATCTGTTCTTTGGCTTCAAACAGCAAGATCTCCTGATCAGGCAGTTGCAGACCGGCTTCATCCGGCACCACATGCCAGCGTCGGAAGGTCTCGTATTCGCCGTTGTCGCGGTCCACCGCCACCCGAATGTCGACCTCGCCGACATAGAGCTTCTTGGTAGCTTGCGCCAATGCTGCTTCCACAGCACCGAAGACAACATCCCGCTCCACGTTCTTTTCGCGTGAAATGGCTTCCACCAGCATTAACATTTCGCGATTCATGCCATCACTCTCCTGTTTCTACTCGATCCAATTTTGACTAGACGCCGCCATCGGCGCCGCGTCCCTTGAAACTGACGATGGGCGCCAGACGCGCCTCCCGCAATTCATGTAAGCTAAATTCCATCACTTGCAGCGGCGCTGGCAGCCTCTTCTTGCTGATCTTTTGCCCCGGTTTGGTAAGCGGCTCTTCACTCCACACGATTTGCCAACCGGTCGGCGTGCCGACACCAGTCGCAACGCTCGAACAGCGCGTCAACGTTCCCCTGAACTTCTTTCGGTTGGCGCTGATCTGTCCGCCTGTCGCACCCACCGGCGCCTTCAGCGTGAGGTCAACCACATGGCCTGCAAAGCGTTCAAAATCCCGTTCATTGCGCAACAGGCGATCAATGCCGGGCGAAGACACTTCAAGCCTTTTGAATTCGACGCCATCCACCTCCAGCGCGAACAGCAACTGGCGCGTGACCTTTTCGCAGTCCTCAACCGTAATCGACCGCTCGCCGCCGAGCTCAGTTTTCAATCCTTCAACCGGTGGGCACCAGGCAAGGTCGATCGTGACACGCAGCAAACCAGCGGCGGAACGTTGAGTTTCCACCAGCTCGTAGCCCAATCCGGCCACCGTTTGCTCGACAATTTCGTTCAGTGCCACTTGATCTCAGATACAAACAAAACAACCGACCAAAAAAAACGAGCGGTAGTTACCCGCCCGTTTGGTCGTGAGCCCGGATTGTATCTCAAATCGCGCTAAGTACCATGATTTCTAAGGCAATGTTCCGGCTATGACCAAAAACATCTGGTTCGGATTTGGATCCTTTCTGATCGCGCCATTCACCCGTTCCAGGGTCAGCGCTTTGACCTTCGACCGATAATCGTCCAGCCAATTGACGTCGTAGCCACGATTCACAGCCATTGGCAAGGTGCTGGCCATGCGCCAGCCCGCTTGCGGTCACCTGGCAAGCGCTTGCGCCATGCGACAATTCCGCACGATTCATCCGCACAGAAGCTGTGATCACAGACTTGTTCATTGGAGAGGAAGATATGGGTTTTTTGACGGGGAAGAAATTCCTGATTACCGGGGTTCTGTCCAAGCGTTCCATCGCTTACGGCATCGCGCAGGCTTGTCATGAGCAAGGCGCTGAATTGGCGTTCAGCTATGTGGGTGAGCGTTTCAAAGACCGGATCACCGAGTTTGCGGCCGAATTATCATCCTCGCTGGTGTTTGACTGCGACGTCGCCGATGACGCGCAAATAGAGAGCTTGTTCCATGCGTTGGCACAGCACTGGCCACACTTCGACGGTTTTGTACACAGCATTGGCTATGCGCCGCGTGAGGCGATCGCGGGCAACTTCCTGGACGGGCTCACTCGGGAAAACTTTCGAATCGCCCATGACATCAGCGCCTACAGTTTTCCGGCCATGGCAAAGGCTGCATTGCCCTACCTGACTGGCAAGGCGTCGCTGCTGACTCTCACCTACCTGGGTGGCGTGCGTGTCGTGCCGAGCTACAACACGATGGGACTGGCCAAGGCGTCCCTGGAGTCTTCGGTACGTTATCTGGCCGACGCGGTCGGAGCGCGGGGCATCCGTGTCAACGGCCTAAGTGCCGGAGCCATCAAGACCTTGGCAGCCAGTGGCATCAAGGACTTTGGACGATTGCTGTCGATTTCGGCCAACGCATCCCCACTAAAGCGCAATGTGACGATCGAAGAGGTCGGCAATGTCGCCGCCTTCTTGCTCAGCGACCTGGCCTCGGGCATGACCGGCCAGATTTCCTATGTTGACTGCGGTGTCAGTCAGACGGCAGTCGCCGTGGTGCCCACAGCGAACGACGCCGAAAGCGCGACCTAATTCAGGAGTCTGCCGGGGCTCTGTTCACTGGACTGCGAGCCAAGCCCGACGAAGATCTAAGCGGCTACGCAGTCTGCGAAATAGTGACGCAAACCCTTGCCATCCTCTTCCTCAACCAGGCCGTGAATATCGGTCTCGAAACCGGGGCAGCTGGCGTTGAACTCGCGTGAGAACTTGAGGTAGTCGACGATCTTCTTGTTGAACACTTCGCCGGGTATCAAGAGCGGTATGCCGGGCGGATAAGGCGTTACAAGGCCGACAGTGATGCGCCCTTCAAGCTTGTCAATTTCGACGCGTTCTGTCTTGCGCAACGCAATATGTGCATAGGCGTCGCTCGGTTTCATGGCCGGCGTCAGATCACTCAAATACATGTCGGTGGTCAGACGGGCAATGTCATGCTTGGCATACAAGAGATGGATGTACTGGCACAAATCGGCCAAACCCATATTCTCGTAGCGCGGGTACTTTTGACAAAACTCGGGCAGGATTCGCCACATCGGCTGGTTCTTCGCATAGTCGTCCTTGAACTGCTGTAGAGCCGTCAACATGCTGTTCCAACGGCCCTTGGTAATGCCGATGGTGAACATGATGAAGAAGCTGTAGAGCCCGGTTTTTTCAACCACAACACCATGTTCGGCCAAGAATTTGGTCACGATGCTGGCTGGAATGCCGGTCTTGGCGAATCTTCCGCTCAAATCCATACCCGGCGTGACGATGGTTGACTTTATCGGGTCCAGCATATTGAAGCCGGCCGCCATCTTGCCGAAGCCATGCCAGTTGATGCCGGCCTTCGCTTTGTGTGACTCACCCTTGATGATCCAGGCGTCAGCCCGTCCGATACCCTCCTCCACCAGTTTGTCGGGCCCCCATACCTTGAACCACCAGTCGTCGCCATATTCCTCATCGACCTTGCGCATGGCACGGCGGAAGTCCAACGCTTCCGCGATGCTTTCCTCAACCAAGGCCGTCCCGCCGGGCGGCTCCATCATGGCAGCCGCCACGTCGCAGCTGGCGATGATGCTGTATTGGGGGCTGGTGCTGGTGTGCATCAGGTAGGCCTCGTTAAAGAGGTGTTTGTCTAACTTGACGGTTTGCGAGTCCTGCACCAG
>CAYHDD010000071.1:0-9365 GCA_964355195.1 uncultured Rhodoferax sp.
TCGTCGACATCATCGGCGTGATCGACGGCATTGCTTTCCAGACCAATATTCTGGCGCTCAATGCGGCAGTCGAGGCGGCGCGTGCCGGCGAGCAGGGGCGCGGCTTTGCAGTGGTGGCCGCGGAGGTCAGAAATCTTGCGCAACGCTCGGCAGCGGCGGCCAAGGAGATCAAGACACTGATCGGGGATTCGGTGGACAAAGTCGAAGAGGGCAGCAAACAGGTGGCCGAGGCCGGCAAGACGATGGATGAAATTGTCGACAGCGTCAAGCGGGTGACCGATATCATGGCCGAGATTTCGGCGGCCAGCCAGGAACAAACCTCGGGCATCGAACAGATCAACCAGGCCATCATGCAGATGGACCAGGTGACACAGCAAAACGCTGCGCTGGTCGAGGAAGCGGCCGCCGCTGCCGCTTCGCTTCAAGAGCAGGCCAGCAACCTCTCACAGGGCGTCAGCGTTTTCAAACTTGATCGGCGCCAGGCGGCCATGCTCGCGCAAGCGCGCTCAGGCCAGAACAGGGCGGCGCCGCCGAAGGTGCAGCTAGAGTCTTCAAAACGTGAAATCAAGGCACTTCCGACCCGGCAGATCGCGAGCGCAGCGCCCGCAGCAGCAGGCGATTGGGAAGAGTTTTAGCAACGGGGTCGATGGACAACTTGCAGGAGAAAAATATGTCATTCAGCATGTTTTATACCGGGCTTAGCGGCTTGAGTGTCGCGCAAGCTGCCCTGATGACCACGGGCCACAACACAGCCAACGTCAGTACGCCGGGTTACAGTCGCCAGTCGGCACAGGTCGTATCCAACGGCGGAAACTACCTGGCGGGTTCCGGCTTCCTGGGTACCGGCGCCAGAACGACGGATATCACCCGCAGTTACGACCAGTTCCTGACGACGCAGCTGAACCAGGCGCAATCAGCCAATGAATCGCTGTCAACCCAGTACGGGCAAATCAACCAGATCGACAACCTGTTGGCCAATCAGACCGGCAGTCTGGCGCCGCTGATGCAGGCGCTGTTTACTGGGGTTCAAGCAGTGGCGAACACGCCGGCCGACCCCGCCGCGCGGCAACAGTTGATCGGTTCGGCGCAGGCTATGGCCAACCAGTTCAGAGCAACAAGCCAATATTTGTCGGGGCTGAACGTCAATGCCAACGATCAAATCGTAGGCAGCGTTGATCTGATCAACATCTACTCGGAGCAGATCGCCAACTTGAACAAACAAATTGTGCTGGTCAGCAATGCCAGTGATGGGCAGATGCCAAACGACCTGCTTGACCAACGCGATCAACTTGTGAGCGACCTGAGCAAGCTGGTCGGTACCAAGGTGGTGGTGCAGGACGGTGGTGAGTACAGTGTCTTTGTCGGCAATGGTCAGACCCTCGTCCTGGGTGACCAGGCCGCCAAGCTGAAAGCGATCGTCTCCAGCGCGGATCCGATGCGCACAGGGGTTGCCATGGCGGGCTCCAGCGGACTGACGCTGGAACTGCAGGACAGCGTGCTTGCCGGAGGTTCCCTGGGCGGCTTGCTGCAATTTCGCAACGAGACTTTGAGCAATGCACAAAATTCACTGGGAAGGATCGCGATTGCATTGGCTGACACTTTCAATGCGCAACAGCGTCTGGGCGTCGACCTGAATGGCGCGCTGGGCGAGAACTTCTTTTCGCAAGCTGCCCCGAGCATCATTGCCAATGCTGGCAACAAGGGTAATGTGGTTTTGACGCCCACATTTTCTGCCACCGGAAGTCTGGATACGAGCGACTACAGATTGAGCGTCGAGGCGGATCTGAGTTACACGTTGACACGGCTGTCTGACATGCGGACGATCGCGTTGCCGACGGGCTTTCCGGCGACTTCAGTGAGCTCGGCGACCTTTGACGGACTGACGCTGACGTTTGCCAGCGGCAGCGCAAGCGCGGGCGACTCCTTCCTCATTCAGCCAACGCGTACCGGTGCCCGTGATTTTGACGTGGTGCTAAGCGATCCGTCCAAGTTGGCAGCGGCAGCGCCTATGGTTACCGGCGCTGCATTCCAGAACAAGGGAAGTGGTGCGATCAGTGGTGGCACCGTGGATGCCAGTTATCTGCTGACACCGCTCGCAGCCGACCTGACGCTGACCTATGACAGCGCGACCAACAAATTTTCTGGCTTTCCGCCCGGAGCGGCTGTGACCGTGACGCCGGAAAATGGCCTGCCCGACGCTGCTAGCCCTTATGCTCCTGGCAGTCCTGTCACGTACAGCGCCGGTGCAAGCTTGCGCTTCAACGGAATCACCGTCAGCATCACCGGAACACCTGCCAACGGTGACAAGTTCACGATCAAACAGAACCTAGGGGGTGTCTCGGATGGCCGCAATGCCCTCCAACTGGCGGCGCTGCAAAACAAGAAGACCATTGGCGGCAACGCGTCAAGCTTCAACGATGCTTACGCGCAATTGGTCAGTACGGTCGGCAACAAAACCCGGCAGATTCAGGTATCGAACTCGGCGCAAACCAGTTTGACAGCACAAATCCGCAATGTCCAACAATCGGTTTCGGGCGTCAATCAAGATGAAGAAACGGCCAACCTACTCATCTATCAGCAAATGTACCAAGCCAATGCCAAGGTGATCCAGACCGCATCAACCATGTTTGACGCGATACTGGCCATCAGGTAGCGGCATCACCAAGGACTTCATGATGCGTATCAGCACCTCATCCTTCTACGAAAAAAGTCAGGCGGCGATGAGCTCGCAGCAGGAAAACCTGCTGCGCGTGCAACAGCAGATGGGATCGATGAGCAAGATTCTCACGCCGTCGGACGATCCGATCGCAGCTACGCGCGCGCTCGGTGTCACGCAGGCGATTGCGCTCAATTCACAGTACGCGGCCAGCCGTGGCGATGCCATTCAGACCTTGTCACTGGAAGAAAACGCACTACAAGGCGTGACCACTATCTTGCAGGACGTCAAAGCCATGGTGGTGCAGGCCGGCAATGGAACGCTCACGGACGCCGATCGGGCCAGCATTGCAACCGCACTGCAAAGCAGTTTGGACCAATTGCAGGGGCTCGCCAATGCCGATGACGGCAACGGGCAGTACCTGTTTGCCGGATTCAAGAGTGTCAGCCCGCCGTTTATCAAGCAGAGTGATGGCAGCGTCCTGTATGCGGGCGACCAGGGACAGCGGCTGATGCAGGTTGATATTTCACGACAGATGGCCGCCACCGACAACGGGCGCAGCATTTTTCAGACAGTGCAGGGAGGTGCCGGGTACGTCAACTCAGGCAGCTCTGCCAATACCGGCACGGGTGTCTTCGGCCCCAACACTGTGGTCGATTCGACCGATCCAAATTATGGCAAGGACTTCAGCATCAGCTTTCCGACCGCCGGCACCTACCAGGTGGATACGGTGCCGCCAGGCGCCATCCCGGTGAGTGCGGGAGCCTACACCGAAGGCGGCGCGATCCAGTTTGGCGGCGTCCAACTTTCAATCAGTGGCGCGCCAATGGCAGGAGACTCCTTCAGCGTCGCGTCGGCCAAGAATGCGGGTGCCGATATATTCGGTGCGATCAGCGATGCCATTGCGGCACTGCGCAAGCCACTGGACACCGGCAGCAACGCCAACCGTGCTCAGTTTCTCAATGCCATGAGCACAGCCAACCGCAAGATCAGCAACGGTCACGACAATGTGTTGACGGTGCGCTCGTCGGTCGGCTCCAGGCTACAGGAACTCGACGCCCTCAATACGACCGGCAGCACCCGGGTGCAGTTCGACAAAAGCCATCTGTCAGACTTGCAGGACCTGGACTACGCCACCGCGATCTCCGAGCTTTATCAACGTCAGACGGCGTTGCAGGCGACGCAGCAGGCGTTTGTGAAGATCCAGAAACTGTCGCTGTTCAATTTCCTGTAGTGTGATTGCGATGCCGCAAGCGGCTAGCGCCGCAGGCCTTGCAGGAACTCCGGGATCAGCTGGAACCCGGCGCCAAAACGCGGCTCCAGAAAGGGCGCAATGTACTGCATCAACAGTTGCATCATGCCGACCCCGGCCAACAGGGTGATCGGGAAGCCAACCGAAAAGATGCTGAACTGGGGTGAAACCCGGTTCAGGATGCCCATCGCCAGGTTCAGGCTGAGCAAGGTCGCTATCAGAGGCAGTGCCAGCATCAGGCCGCCTGAAATGATGTGCGCTCCGGCTGAGACCAGCAGCATCCAACCGCCTCTTGCCAGCGGCGCCTCCGAGATCGGAAGCGTCTGAAAGCTTTCGGCCAGGGTTCTGGTGAGCGTCAGATGTCCATCGATGCTCAGGAAGATCAACATGGCAATCACGTTCAACAGTCGTGCCAGCACCATCGTATTACCACCACTGGTGGGGTCGAAAAATGTAGCAAACGACAGACCCATCTGCAGGCCCACATACTCGCCGGCGACCTGCACCGCGGCAAACACCATGCGCATGGAAAAGCCCATCGCAGCCCCAATCAGAATTTGCTGAATCAGGATCCAGAGGCCGGCAACAGATATCAGCGGCACCGCTGGCGCCGCCTCCAACGTGGGTGCGATGACCAGCGCCAGCAGAACCGCGATGATGACCTTGACGGGGCGTGGGACCGCTGCCTCACCAAGGACGGGCGCACTGCCCACGAGCGCGATCATGCGTACAAAAGGCCAGAGAAAACTCACCAGCCAGAGGTTCAACTGGTCTGAGGTGACAGACAGGATTGGCGCCATCAGATCACGAGACCAACTGTGGGATCGATGAAAAGAGATTGCGCATGTAGTCAAGTACCGTGGTCAGCATCCACGGGCCTGCAATCACCAAAGTGGCGAACACCGCCAGCAGCTTTGGGATGAATGACAAAGTCATTTCATTGATTTGCGTGGCAGCCTGAAAGAGGCTGATCAGCAGCCCGGTGACCAGAGCCACCAACAGAAGCGGTGCCGCCAGTAATACGGACAGCCGCATCGCCTCGTAGCCGAGTGTCATGACCGATTCGGGTGTCATTTGCGGTCCATTCTGTAGAGGGCGAGATGTCGGACGATTCAGGTGTAGAAGCTTTGCGCCAGCGCCCCGACCAGCAGTTGCCAACCGTCCACCAATACAAACAGCATCAGTTTGAAGGGCAACGAGATGGTTGCCGGGGGCACCATCATCATGCCCATGGACATCAGTACGCTTGCCACGACCAGATCGACAATGAGAAAAGGAATGAAGATGGTGAAACCGATCTGAAAGGCGGTCTTCAGCTCACTGATCACAAAGGATGGCAGCAAGACACGCAAGCTAACCTGATCCGGAGTGTCCATGGGAGCGGAACGGGCCAGCTTTGCGAACATTGCCAGATCGGCTTCCCGCGTCTGCTTGAGCATGAATTGCTTGAACGGCGCAACCGCCCGCTCCATGGCTTGCTCAGCGCTGATCTTGTCTTCGGAGAAAGGCTTGTAAGCCTCGCTGTGCACCTTGTCGAAGACCGGCGACATCACGAAAAATGTCAGAAACAGCGAGAGGCCGACGAGGATCTGGTTGGGCGGCGAGGACTGGGTTCCAATGGCTGTTCGCAGCAGACCCAGCACAATCAGGATTCGGGTAAAGCTGGTCATCGACAACAACAGGGCCGGCAAGAAGGTCAGTGACGTCAGCAACACCAGCGTCTGCACGCTGAGCGACCAGGTCTGGCTGCCGCCAGGCCCTTGTGTATTGACGATTCCGGGCAAGCCCTGGGCCAAAGTCAAAGTCGGCAATAGCAGGAGGAGCACCGGCCACAGTGGCAGCAGGGCACGCGCTCGCAGACTCAAGCAGCACCTACTCATACGTCTGTCTTTCGCAGCTTGTTCAGATGAGTGAGGGAATTGTTCAGGGTTTGTGAAAAAGTGCTCGCCAAGGTGTTGCGATTGCTGTCCTTTGCCGGCTGCGTGTCAGAGCGCTTTTCGGCAGGCATGGTGTGCAGCGCGTTGACCTGTCCGGCGGCAACGCCGAGCACCAGCCACGAGTCACCGATTTCCACCACCACGACGCGCTCACGCTGACCGACCATGACACTGGAGACCACCTTCAGAAGGCGGTTGCCACCGCTTTGTTGCAGGCCAATGCGACGCACGGCCCAGGCGCACAGGAAGATCAATGCAAGAACCAGCAGCAACCCAAAGCCGGCTTGCAGCAGACCTGCCAGACCATAGGAACCAGGCGGCTCCGGCGCCGCCGGGTGCACTGTGGGCAGGTTGGCGAGGGCGGCAGTGCTGATGCCTGCCATCAACGCTACAGCGAGCCTGGATGGGCTTGGCCGACTCATCGGCTCAGTTTCTGCATACGTTCTGGCGGCGCAATGATGTCGGTCAGTCGAATGCCGAATTTGTCGTTCACGACGACCACTTCGCCTTGCGCAATCAGATAACCGTTGATCAGCACGTCCATCGGCTCACCTGCCAATCCGTCGAGTTCGACGATTGAACCCTGCGACAGCTGTAGCAGACTCTTGATAGTGATGCGCGTACGACCCAGTTCTGCCGTCAGTTGCACCGGTACATCAAGCACTCGTTCGATGTCGGCTGGCGCAATGTCCGAGCCCGGACCGCTGGGCAGCGGCTGAAATACCCTTTGCCCGGCTGCCCTGCTGGGCGCTTGCACTATCGGCGCAGCTGCGGTCGCCATCGCCTGTTCGGCCATTGCACTGCCCCAGTCGTCGTCGGCAACGAGGGCCGAATCTTGCCCGTTGGATTCACTCATACGCGTTCCCCCTTGCTTGAATCGCCTTCATGATGGATCATCCTTTGCACCTGTAAGGCGTAGTGATTGTTGGCGGTGCCGTAGCCGCATTCCATCACTGGAACACCGTTCACAGTAGCAAACACCGACTGCGGAATCTCGATCGGCAAGACGTCGCCGACCTGGAGCTTGAGTAGTTGGCCAATGCTCGACTGCATCGTTTGAAAATGGGCAAGCAGTTCTACATCGGCACTTTGTACCTGGCGCGTCATCTGCTTCGTCCAGCGTTTGTCTACCGCAACTTCGTCCTGTAGGGGATTCGAAAGCAGTTCCCGGATCGGCTCGATCATCGAGTACGGAATGCAGACACTCAGCGTGCCACCGATAGGGCCAAACTCGATCTGGAAAGTCGTGTTGATCACCACTTCGTTTTGCGCCACGATGTTGGCCAGCTTGGCGTGCATTTCAGAACGCACGTACTCGAATTCAATTGGATAGACCGGCTGCCAGGCGTTGCCGTAACTCTCTAGCGTGACATTGAGAAGGCGCATGATGATGCGTAGTTCAGTCGGCGTAAAGTCGCGGCCCTCAATGCGGAAGTGGTAACGGCCATCGCTGCCGAACAAATTGTCAACGACCAGAAACACCAGCTTGGGATCGAATACAAACAGGGCGGTTCCGTGCAGGGGTTTCATCTGCATCAAATTGATGTTTGCAGGTACCGGCAGGTGGCGGATGAAGTCGCCATACTTCAGGATTTGGATAGGGCCGACGGAAATGTCAGCGTGACGGCGCATGAATGTCAGCAGTGAAGAGCGCAGGTTGCGCGCAAAGCGCTCGTTCATGACCTCCAGCGTGTGCAAGCGTCCGCGCACGATGCGCTCGTCGGTGCCGAGGTTGTAGGTCGGTGGACCTGGCTGGGCTGACGCTGGGCTGTCGCTGTCAACACTGTCACCACCGACACCCTGCAGCAGTGCATCGACTTCGTCTTGCGAGAGTTGCTGGTCATAGGCCATGGTTTGACATTCCGGTGGGGCGTCACTGAAGCATGAAAGGGAACAATTCCACTTTGGAAATATTGGCTATCGGCAGGTTGGGCGCAAATGGCTGGTTCAGTACCGTCTTGACTTCCAGCGCCAGTTTGTCTCTGTCTTCCTTGGTCAGCAGCGTGGCGGACTGCCGGTTGGACAGGACGGAGAGCACCAGACCATGGACCAGCGGCAGGTATTTGGCGACGAGAATCTGGGACTTCGCGTCAGCCACCTGAAGCGTGACGACAGCGTGCAGCATGCGCAGTCTGTCGTCGGGCCGCAGGTTGACGGTGAATGGTTGCAGGGCAACATAGATCGGGTCGGCCGGTAGCGGCTTGACGACCGGGACCGGTGTGGCAGGCTTGAAGTAGTCAGTCAGGAAGTAGACCGCCGCTGCGCCCGCACCCGCCAGCACGAATAGCACCACCAACAATATGATGATGAGCTTTCGCCGCTTGGGCTTTATCGCTTTGGCCGTGCCAGGGTCGCTTGGAATCTTGCTGGGGGTACTGGTAGCCATGAGGTTCTTGTTTCAGTTTGAAGACAATTGTTTGCCAAAGGACGCAATACACATTGGTCAATCAGGGTTGAAAAAACGCTTCATATCCAGCGTTTGCCACGCCTGGCTGGCGAGAGCGGTTCAAGCATAAGTATCGACACCGATTCCATCGCTTTTTTGGCGGATTGGGTTGGTCGGTCGAGTACCAAAAACGGTCTTCTCGGGCAGGCGCTCACTGCGGTAGGCGCGGTGGTTTGAGGCGCCGCTCTGGTTTTGTGAAAACGCTGCCTGGGGCTGACTCTCGGCGCTGACCGAGGTGTTGCCAAGACTTATGCCACTGTCGGCCAGACTCGAACGCAGTTGTGGAACAGCGGCTTCGACGGCGGCGCGGACCGATGCATGCGCCGAGACGAATACCAGATGCATTTGATGATCATTCATGTCAAGTGTGACCTTCAACGGACCCAGGCCCGGCGGATTGAGCTGAAGTTCGGTGACCTGATGACCGGTTCTGCTGAACTGCATAACCTGTTGGCTGAGTGCCTTGTCCCACTGTGCGCTGCCAACTTCGGCGTCAATACGTGGTCTGGCAGTCGAGTCGCTGATGGCAACAGGGCTGGCAAGCTCAGGGCGCAACGCTGCCGGTGCCAATGCCGGATTCACCTGGAAATCAGGGCTGCCGTTGACTTTGCCCGCTGCTGCGGCGACTGTTGTCGGGGGATTGGGCAGAGGATCAGACGGTGTCTTGTCGCTGCCGGAACCGGAGTCGGCGGTGGCGCTGCCGGGCTCGCCCCGAGTCTGATTCACCGATGATGGCAGCGACTCATCCCGATCGGCGCTCCTGTGCATCGTGTGGGCGTTCAATTCGAGGTCGGATTCGGACGCGCTCAGTGGCTCCCGCACGAGCATCTGTGCGACAACTGGCGTCGCCATGGGAGCGGTCACGGGCACAGCCATCGTAGGTAACGGAGCAAGCTCGGGGGCGACAGCCTGTGCTGGCTCACTTGTGGGCGCCGCTTCGACCAGCGTATTCTGGCTCGCGCGCCGTTGCAGCGCTGTGAGTGGGGCCGCAGCCTGCAGGGTGCCAGAGACGCTACCAACTGCTGTTGCCGCTGGTGAAACAGGAGCCTGTGCTAACGGCGCCACGGCGGTGAG
>CAYHDD010000072.1:0-9335 GCA_964355195.1 uncultured Rhodoferax sp.
AGGCAGGTCGTGATCTTGCCCCCAAAGGTGTGGTCCAGGCAGGCCTGGTTGCAGCCGATGCAGGTGTTGATCTGGTCTGCCTGGCCAGCCGCTGCCTTGTTCACGAAGTCCGCGTCAGCGAGGAAGGGGCGTGCCATGCTGACCATGTCGGCCATGCCATCGGCCAGCACCTGCTCGGCCACCTCAGGCGTGTTGATGCGGTTGGTGGCGACCAGCGGAATGCCGACCTTGCCCTTGAGCTGCTTTGTGACCCAGGCCCAGGCCGCGCGCGGCACCTTGGTGGCGATGGTCGGGATGCGCGCTTCGTGCCAGCCAACGCCGGTGTTCAGGATCGTGACGCCGGCCTTTTCCAGTTCCTGAGCCAGTTGAATGACTTCCTCAGTACTGGAGCCGCCCTCGACCAGATCCAGCATCGAGAGGCGAAAGATGATGATGAAGTTGGCACCGACCCGCTCGCGCGTGCGGGTCACGATTTCCAGAGGGAAGCGGATGCGGTTTTCATAGCTGCCGCCCCACGAGTCTTCGCGCTGGTTGGTGTGGGCCGCGATGAATTCGTTGATCAGATAACCCTCGGAACCCATGATTTCGACACCGTCATAGCCCGCGCTCTGCGCCAGTGCGGCGGCGTTCGCATAGTCCTCAATGGTTTGCAGTATCTCTTCGCCGGTCAAGGCGTGCGGGCGAAAGGGGTTGATGGGCGACTTGATGGCGCTCGGCGCTACCAGCTCGGGGTGGTAGGCATAGCGGCCGAAGTGCAGGATTTGCATGGCGATCTTGCCGCCAGCCGCGTGCACGGCTTGCGTCACGACCCTGTGCTTTTGCGCCTCTTCGGGGGTGCTCATGCGGGCGCCGCCGGGCATCGGGCGGGCGCGGTCGTTGGGTGCGATGCCGCCGGTCACGATCAGGCCAACGCCGCCACGTGCACGCTCTGCGTAGAAGGCGGCCATGCGTGCAAAGCCATCTTTGGCTTCCTCCAGGCCGACGTGCATGGATCCCATCAGCACGCGGTTCTTCAGTGTGGTAAAGCCCAGGTCCAGCGGGGCGAGCATATGAGGGTAAGCGGTCATGGCCATGTCCTTGGTGAACTTGAATTGCGTCCGCTGCGCAAAAGTGCAACCGGGCACACAGGAGTTTAGCTACATCGTCCGGGTGTGCGCGCAGCCTGGCGTAAAGGGCTCGTCGCGCTGAGGCGGCGAGTGCGACAGGCGCTCGTCGCTGTTGTCGCCTCGGGTCGAAGCAGGCTGTAAAGGTCTTTGGGGTCGGTCAACTCGGGAATCAGCGAGACCCGTTGCCCGATGCCAAGTTCCTGAGCGAGGTCGCGCATCAGGCGTAGCGCCGAATAGTCTTCCAGGGCAAAGCCAACCGAATCGAACAGCGTGATTTGGGTCTCGTCGGTGCGGCCTGGCGCTCGCTGACCCAACACCTGCCACAGTTCGGTGACGGCAAAATCATTTGGCATTTGCTGCAGGTCGCCCTCGACGCGGGTCTGGGGCTCGTACTCCACGAACACCGAAGCACGGTGCAGTACGTCGGCATGCAATTCAGTTTTGCCGGGGCAGTCGCCACCGACACCGTTGATGTGCATGCCCGGCTCGATCAGGTCGGGCGTAAGAATGGTGGCGTTGGTTTTGTCGGCTGTCACCGTGGTCACGATGTCGGCCCCCTGAACGGCTTGTGCGACGCTGGCGCAACGCAACAGGCGTAGCGGCGTGTGGCGCAAGTTTCGGATCAACTTTTCGGTCGCCGCCGGGTCGGTATCGAAGA
Organism: uncultured Rhodoferax sp.; assembly: GCA_964355195.1. Classification (GTDB taxonomy): domain Bacteria; phylum Pseudomonadota; class Gammaproteobacteria; order Burkholderiales; family Burkholderiaceae_C; genus Rhodoferax. The sequence goes on from CAYHDD010000072.1 coordinate 1,765, forward strand.
GGTGAATTTCCTCTATATCCAGCAGATGATGAAACGCCAGCGCTTGGAATTCGCCTTGCGCACCGTTGCCGATCAGTGCCATGCTTCGGCTGTTGCGGCGGGCCAGCGCGCGCGCCGCGAGAGCCGAGGTGGCTGCGGTGCGCAGTGCCGTTGTCAGCGTCAACTCGCTCAGTAACTCGGGCCTGCCGGTGGCCACACTGGCAAGGACGCCGAACGCCATCACTGTGGGCAGGCCGACCAGCGTGTTTTTCGGATGACCATTGACGTACTTGAAGCTGTAGGTTGTCAGGTCCGAAATCGGCATCAGCTCGATGACACCCTCACGGGAGTGGCTGGCAACTCGTGGGCATTTGTCAAAGTCCGGCCAACGCAAAAAATCCGCATGGATGTACTCGGCCATGCGCTTCAAGGTGGCAGCGACGCCCAATCGACGCGTGATGGCAGACACGTCCTGAGCGCTCAAGAAGGGGGTCTGTCCTGACGAAATTTGTGTCATAGGTGGCTTTGATCGAGTTGAGCCCCAGTGTCGGAGTCTGCTATGGCAATGTAAATCACCAGTAATGCAAGCTTTACGCGAGATAATTAGCATATCGTCAGACCGCACTGACATAATGCTCAAATGGACACCACCGATCAAGAGTTACTGTCCCTGCTGCGCAAAGATGGCCGATCGGCGGTCGCGACACTGGCGAGCAAGCTGGGGGTCTCTCGCGGGACGGTCACGAACCGGATCACCAAGCTGGAGGACGCGGGCATCATCGTCGGTTACACCGTCAAGCTGCGACCCGAAGCGCAGGTTTCCGAAATCAGCGCCTGGATGAGTATCGCGGTCGCGGGCAACGAGACTCGCTCGGTCATTTCCAGCTTGCTGGGTGAACCTGGCGTTGCCACCTTGCACGACACCAACGGACGCTGGGACCTGCTGGCCGAACTGCGCGCGGCCAATCTGTCTGAGCTGTCAAAAGTGCTGGAACGCATTCGCCTGATACGCGGCATCAGCAGCAGCGAAACCAGCATCCATCTCGAAACTTACCGCTTGTCATGAGTGGCTGCCAGCTGCGCCGTCGCTCGTGCGACAAGACAGCGGCCAGCACCTGGTTTAGATTCGTGGCATGGGAAATCTCTACCTCGTGCGCCACGGGCAAGCTTCATTTGGCGCCGCCGACTACGACCAATTGAGCAAGCTCGGGGAGCAACAAAGCCTGCGCTTGGGCGAGCACTTTCGCCAGCAGGGTATGAAGTTTGACGCGGTGCTGAGCGGCACTTTGCGCCGTCACCAGCAAACCTATGCCGGCATCCGTGAGGGCATGGAGGCCAGCGTGGGAGCGCCATTGCTTTGGCCCGGCCTCAATGAATTCGACAGCGCCGCGGTGATTGCCACCGTCCACCCCTACAAACTGGAAAAGCCCGATACGCCGGAGCTCTACCGGCATCACTTCGGGCTCCTGCGCGACGGCTTGACGCAATGGATGAACGGTGTCGTCAGCCCGGTGGGTATGCCCAGCTATGAAGAGTTCAAACATGGCGTCATCAGCGCGCTGGACCATGTGCGCAAAAACTGCAGCGGCAATGTGCTGCTGGTCTCCAGCGGCGGCCCGATTGCCACCGCCATTGGCCACGTGCTGGGCACCACGCCCGAAACCACCATTGCGCTCAATATGCGCATCCGCAACAGCGCCGTGACCGAGTTCGCCTTTAACCCCAAGCGCCACACGCTGGTGACCTTCAACACGCTGCCGCATCTCGGGCAACCCGAGCACGCCAGCTGGGTCACGCACGCCTGAAGATCATCCACTTCAACTTCGTGATGTTGCTGTCTGTAGCTGCGCTCTTGAGTCGGCCCACTGCTCAGGTCAGGACGGGTTGTGTGCCTCCACATACGCATCCACCAAACGGCGAATCATGCGTTGGTATTGTGTGTGGTTTTTGAGTGCCTCTGACTTGAAAAAATCAATGCTCTTCCTGCTCAGCGCCAGCGTCACTTTGACTGCCTCTTCATTGAATGCCAGTTCCGCCGGCGAGGGCAGAAAGTCTTTGACGACTTGAAGGTCACCCAAGGGCTCATTCGTGTACTTGATTTTCGTGCTCATAAATTGCCTTTCCCTTGCGCCAGTAACCCGCGCCGATAATTCGAATCACCGAGGCGCGATGGGTAAATCGCACCGTCAGAACACCCCCATCCACTTCACCAAAACAATAAAACCGTTCTTCAGCCTGACTGTGCGTGTCGTCCTTGGCAATCACCCGGCGTGGGTCTGCAAAAGCGTACTGCGCCGCGGCAAACGAAACACCATGCTTCGCCTGGTTTAGCCCGTCCTTCTCTGCGTCCCAATCGAATCTTGTTTTTGCCACGTGTTGATGGTAATGCATAGCCATACAAATTGCCATATGTTTGTATGGCGGGCGATGACCTGCTTGGCGTCAGCCGCCTCAAGCTGGTGCAGCGCTTGGCGTCAAGGGTGCGGTCATGGCTTGGCGCAGGTGGCAGGCGACAAACTGCTCTGGCGCCACCTCCTGCATGGGGGGCGAGTCGATCCGGCAGCGCTCCTCGGTGTAGGGGCAGCGGGTATGAAAATGGCAACCTGAGGGCGGGTTGATCGGGCTCGGCACGTCACCGGCGAGCACGCGGCGCACGCGGCGTGCTCCTGGGTCTGGCGCCGGTGCTGACTCCAGCAGAGCCTCGGTATAGGGGTGCTGGGGCCGCGTGAAGATCGTGCGCTTGGGCGCGATCTCGACAATCCGGCCCAGGTACATCACGGCCACACGCTGGCTGATGTGTTCCACCACCGCCAGGTCGTGCGCCACGAACAAATAGGACAGGCCAAACTCGTACTGCAAGTCCATCATCAGGTTGATGACCTGGGCCTGCACCGACACGTCAAGCGCCGAAACCGGCTCGTCGCAGACGATCAGCTTGGGGTTCACCGACAACGCGCGCGCGATACCCAGGCGCTGGCGCTGACCGCCGGAAAACTCGAACGGGTACTTGAGCATCTGGTCAGCGCGCAGGCCGACGCGTTCAAACAAGCCGGCCACCCGATCGCGTGCCTGCGCCGTGCTCAGGGTCTCGTAGTTGCGCAGTGGCTCGGCCACGATGTCGGCGGCGCGGATGCGTGGGTTGAGCGACGAGTAGGGGTCTTGAAACACCGCTTGCAATTGGCGACGAATCGGGCGCATGCCGGCGGCGTCGAGTTGCTCGATGTGTTGGCCGTTCCACAGAATTTCACCTGCGCTCGGGTCTTGCAGGCGCAGGATCAGTTTGGCGGTGGTCGACTTGCCGCAACCCGATTCACCCACCAGGCCAAGCGTCTCCCCGCTAGCGATGGAAAAGCTCACCCCATCCACGGCGCGCACGCTGGCGCCGCTGCGCCCGAGCCAGCCCTGGCGCGTGGGGTAGTGCTTGCGCAACTGACGCACTTCGAGCAGCGCTGGGTCTTGAGGGGTGTTCGCCTTCAAGTTCGTACTCATGCGCTTGCCACCGCGTTGAGGGGCGCGGCGCCGACGTTCGCCGGATGCCAGCACGCCGCCCAGTGGCCGCTCTCATGCTCCGCCAGTGGCGGCACCTCGCGCACGCACTGTGGGCCGGCCTGGGGACAGCGCGGCGCAAACAGGCAACCCGGCTGCCACTCCTTGAGCGAGGGCACCATGCCCGGAATTTCGATCAGACGCTTTGGACGCTCGCCCGGCACGTCTTTGAGTGAGCCGCCCAAATGGGGCATGGAGCCGAGCAGGCCGACCGTGTAGGGGTGGCGAGGGCTGGCAAACAGGCGCTCCACCGGCGCCTCTTCGACCTTGCGCCCGGCGTACATCACGACCACACGCTGCGCGACCTCGGCCACCACGCCCAGATCGTGCGTGATCAGGATGATGGCAGCGCCGGTTTCGGCGCCGAGCTGGCGCATCAGTTGCAGGATCTGCGCCTGGATCGTGACATCGAGCGCCGTGGTCGGCTCATCGGCGATCAGCAGGCGCGGGCCGCAGGCCAAGGCCATGGCAATCATGACACGCTGGCGCATGCCGCCAGAGAGCTCGTGCGGGTATTGCTTGAGACGCCGCTCCGGCTCCGGAATCTGCACCTTGCGCAGCATCTCCACCGCGTGCGCCATCGCTTCGCGCTGCGACAGACCGCGGTGCAGCACGAGCGCCTCGGCAGTCTGGCGGCCAATCGTCAGCACCGGGTTGAGCGAAGTCATCGGTTCCTGAAAGATCATCGAAATCAGATTGCCACGCACATGTCGCATCTCGGCCTCGCTCAGGTCCAGGAGGTTGCGCCCTTCAAACTCGATGCGGCCGGCCACGATGCGCGCCGGCGGCATCGGCAGCAGGCGCAGGATCGACATGGCGGTGACGCTTTTGCCGCAGCCCGATTCGCCGACCACGGCCAGCGTTTCACCGGCGTGCACGTCAAAGCTGACGCCGTCGACGGCGCGCACGACACCGTCGCGCGTGTGAAAGTGGGTTTGCAGGCCATCAACCCTTAGCAGTGGAGCCGTCTTGTCCGTGCTTGACTTCATAGCCGTCGTGCCAAACGTGGATCGAGCGCATCGCGCATGCCGTCACCGAGCAGGTTGACGGACAGCACGGTGACAGAGAGAAAGAGGCCAGGGAACAGCAAAATGGTGCCGGCAATCTGGATCAGGCTGCGTGCCTCGGCCATGATGTTGCCCCAACTCGGAATGTTGGGCGGCGTGCCGGCGCCGATGAAAGACAGAATGGCCTCGGTGATCATCGCCGAGGCACAGATGTAGGTCGCCTGCACCAGCAGTGGCGCCACCATATTGGGCAAAATGTGGCGCAGCAGGATGGCCGGCAAGCGCGTGCCCGAGGCAATGGCGGCTTCCACGTAGGGTTGCTCGCGCAGGCTCAGTACCAGCGAGCGAACCAGGCGCACGACGCGCGGTACTTCGGTGATGGCAATGGCGATGATGACGTTGCCCAGGCTGGCCTTGGTCAACGAGATCAGGGCGATGGCGAGCAGCACCGACGGAATCGACATCAGGCCGTCCATCACGCGCATCATGATGGCGTCGAGCCAGCGCAGGTAGCCCGTGACCAAACCGATGGCCAGGCCAATGCTGACGGCCACAAAGGCCACCGCCAGGCCGACGGTCAGCGAAATGCGCGTACCGTAAATGACCCGGCTGTAGACGTCACGCCCCATCATGTCGGTGCCGAACCAGTATTCGGCCGACGGTGGCCGCAGCCGTTTGACCGGTGCCAGTGCCAGCGGGTCGGCATTTGCCAGCCAGGGTGCCAGCAGCGCCACCATCACCATCAGCAGCAGCACCACGCCGCCTACGAGTGCGGTCGGGTGACGCCGGAAGGCGTCCTTGAAGCGCAGCCAGGTTGGTGACACAGAGCGCGGCGCGGATGCAATGGCGGTCAAGCTCGTTGCTCCAGCGTGACCCGCGACGCCCGCGTTGAGTTACGCGCGGAACGCCGTGGAACCGGCTTCGCCGGGCCACTGGCGTTGCCCCCAGCAAGGGGGGTGGCGTAGCGACACGAAGTGCGCGAAGCCTGGGGGTATTCCATATCAGTACTTGATTCGTGGATCGAACAGCGAATAGCTCAGGTCAACCAGCAGATTGACCAGCACGTAGACCACCGAAAACAGCAGCGTGACACCTTGGATGATGGGGTAGTCGCGGCGCAGGATGGCGTCAACCGTCAAGCGGCCCAGGCCAGGAATGGCGAACACGGTTTCGGTCACCACCACGCCACCGATCAGCGCGGCGACGCCGATTCCGATGATGGTGACGATGGGCACAGCGGCGTTCTTGAGGGCGTGGCGCGTCAGCACCGCGCTGCGTGCCAGGCCCTTGGCGGTGGCGGTGCGCACATAGTCCTGTGACAGCACATCAAGCATGGTGGCGCGCGTGATGCGGGCGATCAGCGCCATGTAGACCACACCCAGCGCCACGCTTGGCAGAATCATGTGCTGCACAAAGGGGCCAAGGCCCTCCGTCAGGCTGCGGTAGCCCTGCACTGGAAGCCATTCAAGGTACACCGAAAAAAACAGGATCAGGCCATAGGCAATCACGAACACCGGCACTGAAAACCCCAGCACCGAAATTGCCATCACGATACGGTCGAGCCAGCCACCGGCGCGCGCTGCCGCCAGCACGCCCAGCGGTACCGCCAGGCCGACGGCGACGATCAGCGTGCACAGGGTCAGGGCCAGGGTCGGCTCGACGCGTTGGCCGATCAGGGTCGCCACCGGCAGACCGGTGAAGATGGAGACGCCCAGGTCCCCATGCAGGAGGCCCCAGGCCCAGCCGCCGAAACGCACCAGAAAGGACTGATCGAGCCCCAACTGCGCGCGGATGCGAGCGATGTCGGCCTCGGTGGCAATGTCACCCGCGATCACCGCTGCCGGGTCACCCGGACTGAGGTAGAGCAGTGAGAAGACGAACAAGGCGACCACCCCCATGACGGGAATGGTCGCCAGCAGGCGCTTGATCAGGTAACGAAGCAACTACTTTTTCTCGACGTTCCAGAGGAAGGTGACCGGCGAATTGATCACGCCCGACAGGCTGGTGCGGTAGGCGGTCGGGATGATGAACTGCGCGGTCGGGATGTAGGGCACCGTCTCGAAGGCGCGCTTTTGCATGTCCTCGGCGATCTTCTTCTGTTCGGCCACAGTGGCTGCGTTGAACCAGGCGTCGCGCATTTCTTCGAGCTTGGCGTCGGTCGGCCAGCCGAACCAGGACTTGTCACCGGCGCCGCGCAATGCGGAATTGAGCGCCGGGGTGGTGATGTCCGGCCCAACGAACCAGGTGTGGAAGATGCTCCAGCCACCCTTTTCGACCGACTCTTTGGACGAACGGCGTGTGATCATGGTGCCCCAGTCGCTGGCCGCGAGTTCGACGTTGAGTCCGATCTTGCGCAGCAGTTCCTGCGTCACCAGTGCCTGGGAGTTGACGATGGGCTGGTCGGTGGCGGTCATCAGCACGATCTTCTCGCCCTTGTAGCCGGCTTCCTTGACCAAGGCCTTGGCGCGCTCGACATCACGTTTGCCGTTCAGCGCTTCGGAGCCGACAGCACTGGCCATCGGTGTGCCGCAGGTGAAGAACGAGGCGCAGGGCTTGCCGTTCTTCGGGTCGCCGGCAATGGCGATGGCGTAGTCTTTCTGGTCCAGCACGGCGAGTACGGCCTGACGCATCTTGACATTGTTGAACGGTGCCTGCAGGTGGTTGAAGCGCAGCATACCGATGGAGCCGAGCGGATCAACGCTCTCGACCTTGATGTCCTTGTTCTTGGCTACCACCGGGATCAGGTCGACCGGCAACTGTTGCCACCAATCAATCTCGCCCGTGTTCAGTGCAGCGGCGGCGGTGGCAGAGTCGGGAATGTAGATCCACTCGACGCGGTCCACTTTGACCACTTTGCCGCCAGCGCCCCAAGAGGGTGCTTCCTTGCGCGGTACGTAGTCAGCATTCTTGACGTAGACCACCTTATTGCCAGGCACCCATTGCTCCTTCACGAACTTGAACGGGCCGGAACCTGTGGCGTCGGTAATGGCAGTAAAGGCGTCGGTCTTGGCGACGCGCTCGGGCATGATGAAGGGCACG